>NZ_JBFBJB010000025.1:0-142047 GCF_040685895.1 Streptomyces sp. NPDC088124
GGCGGCCGGTAGCCGCTGGTGTCACGCCCCCCATGTTGCCGGGACAGCCTGCCAAATGTGACGCACTGTGGGGGGCAGCCGCCCGGCCGCACCGCCGCGCTCCGCTCCGTTCTGCACCGCCGCGCTCCGCTCCGTTCTGCACCGCCGCGCTCCGCTCCGTTCTGCACCGCCGCGCCGTACCGCTCCGTCCCGTCCTCCCGCCCCGTCTGTCCCGTCCCGTCCGTTCCGCCCCGTCCTGTCGCGGCCTCAGCCGATGTCCGGGGGATCGATCCTGATCCGCACCGGATCGCCGCCGCCCCGCGACATCCGCGCCGCCTGAGCCGCCTTCAGCGCCCGTGCCAGCGCGGCGCCGCTGCCCGGCGGCACCCGGAGCAGAGCGCGCTCCCAGCGCTCCCCCGGCGGCGGATCGCCCGGTCTGCGCGGCCGGCCCGGGTCGGTCATGGGCAGTGGTACGGGCCCCAGCACCTCGGCGTCGCCCGGCAGTTCGGCCGAGGTGAGGAACGCGCCCACCGCCTCCGTGCGCCCCACCACGGCGGCCATTCGTGACACCGGGGGGAACCCCAGCTCGGTCCGCTCGGCCAGCTCACGCCGCGCGTGCCCCACCGGGTCCCAGCGGACCAGCGCCTGCACCGGCCGCAGGGTCGGTTCGGCGACCACCACCACCGTGCCGCCCTCGCCCTGCCCCCGGACCAGGGACGCCGCCTGCGTCCAGCGGCGCAGCGCCTCCTCGCCCGCCCGCAGATCGGGGCGGCCGAGCATCGCCCAGCCGTCGAGCAGCAGCGCCGCCGCGTAGCCGCCCTCCGCGACGGGCTCGGCGCCCGGCGTGCTGACGACGAGCGCGGGGCGCCCCGGCACGGAGTCGAGCACATGGTCGCGTCCCGACGTACGGACCGGGACGGCCGGGAAGGCCCTGCCCAGCTCCTCCGCCGTACGCCGTGCCCCCACGATCCGCGCGCGCAGCCGGGGACTCCCGCAGGCGGCGCAGTGCCAGTCCGGCTCCTCACGTCCGCACCAGCCGCAGTGCAGCTCCCGCTCGCGCGGGGCCTCCAGCGGCCCCGCGCAGTGCCGGCACCGGGCCGGGGTACGGCAGAGCTCGCAGGCCAGCCGGGGCACATAGCCGCGGCGGGGCACCTGCACCAGCACCGGGCCGCTGCGCAGCCCGTCCCTGACGGCCCCCCAGGCGAGGCTGGGCAGCCGGGCCGCCCGCGCCGCCTCGTCGCGCGCCAGCTCACCGTCGCCGATGGTGCGCACCAGCGGCGCGGCCGTACGCACCTGCTCCCGGCCCGCCGCCAGCGGCAGCGCCCAGCCCGTGGAGACGAGCTGGGCCGCCTCGACCGTGCACGACGTACTGCCCAGCAGGAAGCCGCACTTGTCGTGCGCGGCGCGCAGCAGCAGCACCTCGCGGGCGTGCGGCTGGGGGGCGTGCGGCTCGCTGTGGCTGGAGTCACCGTCGTCCCAGATGGCCACCAGCCCCAGGTCCCGGACGGGCGCGAACATGGCCGCACGGGTCCCGACGACCGCCCGCACCGCGCCGCGCCGGACCGCGAGCCACTCCCGGTAGCGCTTCTCGGGCCCGGCCTCCGCCGTGAGCAGCGCGTGCCGCCCCTCGCCCAGCAGCGCCGTCAGCGCGGCGTCGGCCCGCGCCGCGATCCGCCCGTCCGGTACGACGACGAGCGCGCCCCGCCCCGAGGCGAGCGTCGCGGCGACGGCCCGCGCCAGCTCGTCCGCCCAGCCCGGCCCCGGCAGCGCGGTCCACACCGCGCGCGGCGCGCCACCTCCCGCGAGCGCGCCGAGGAACGCGGGCCCGTTCGCATACCGCTCCCAGCCTCCCGGCTCCGGCGCGGCGGGCGGCGGGGCCGGCTCCGGCGACGGCTTCGCCTCGGCGCGCGCGTTCCGCGGCGGCACGGCGAGCTGGAGCACGTCCGCGAGGCTCCCCGCGTACCGGTCGGCGACGGCCCGCGCCAGCCCCAGCAGCTCCGGGCTGAGCACCGGCTCGGTGGACACGACCCCGGCCAGCGCGGCGAGCGGCCCCGCGTAGTCCGACTCGGCCCGCCGCTCCACCACGAACCCGTCGATCAGCCGGCCGCCCTCACGCCGCCCGCCCCGCACCTGATGCGCCCCGGCCCCGAACCGCACCCGCACCCGCACCCCGGGCTGCGCCGCCTCGTCCAGTTCCTCGGGCACGGCGTAGTCGAAGAACTGGTCGAGATGGAGCACCCCCTTGTTCACCACCACCCGCGCCACCGGCAACCCCCCGGCCAGCGCGGCCCCCCGCCAGGTCCGCGGCTTGGCCCGCGGCACCTTCGCCTTCCGCACACTCTCCCGAATGAGCGCAAGCTGCTCGGGCCCACCACCGGCGGGTTCGTCGGGCCGCTCGTTGTCGCTGCTCACAGCTTCATACCTACCAGACGCCACCGACACCGTTCGCCCGGTGCGGTGCCCGGTCCCCGGTTCAGACGACGCGGGTGTCGTATGCCGAGCGGTTGGCGAGGACATCGTCCATATGTGTCTCGGCCCAGGACTTGAGGCCGCGCATCATCCGGTGCAGGGAGAGACCGAGGTCGGTCAGCTCGTAGGAGACCGTGACGGGCACGGTAGGCACCACGGTGCGGGTGACGAGCCCGTCACGCTCCAAGGAGCGCAGCGTTTGGGTCAGCATCTTCTGGCTGACGCCTGCCAGCAGGCGATGCAGCTCCGAGTAGCGCATCGACCGGGGTTCACCGGCGCAGTCGGCGCCGAACTGATGCGAACCGTCACTGCCCAGGGCGGCCAGAATCAGCGTGACCCATTTGTCGGAGATCCGGTCGAGCAGCTTGCGGCTGGGGCATGCGGCCAGGAAGGCATCGTATGCGGCCTTGGCCTGTGCCTTCTTCTGGGCCTCCGTCGTCGTGACCATCGACCGCTCCTTCAACTCGCGGGTGCCTTACGCACTCCAGAGTGCCTACTTCCCATCAGGGAGTTACCTCCCCATAGTGACGCAAGGAGCCATTGGGCACCATCACTCACCTCAGCACGAAAGGCACGGGGCATGAACACCTACTCCCCTTCGCTTCCCGGCGGCACCTGGTCTCTGGGTGATCTGACCGTCACCCGGTTCGGCTACGGCGCCATGCAGCTCGCCGGTCCCGGGGTCATGGGGCCGCCTGCCGACCAGGACCGCGCACTCGGCGTCCTCCGCGAGGTCGTCGGCCTCGGGATCACCCATATCGACACGAGCGACGCCTACGGGCCGCGCGTGACCAATCAACTGATCCGCCAAGCGCTGCACCCGTACCCCGCGTCGCTGCACATCGTGACCAAGGTCGGCGCGACCCGCGACGGACAGGGCGGCTGGCCCACGGCCCGAGAGCCCGAAGACCTGCGCCGCTCCGTCCGCGAGAACCTTGCCGGCCTCGGCCTTGAGGCGCTCGACGTGGTCAACCTCCGGCTCGGCAACGCCGAAGGGCCACAGTCCGGCTCACTCGCCGAGGCGTTCGAGACGCTGGTCGAACTCCAGGAGCAGGGCCTGATCCGGCACCTGGGGGTAAGCAACGCGACGGCGGAACAGGTCGCCGAGGCACGGTCCATCGCGCCGATCGTGTGCGTGCAGAACATGTACAACCTCGCCCACCGCCAGGACGACGAGCTGATCGACATGCTCGCCGAAGAGGGCGTCGCCTACGTGCCCTTCTTCCCACTCGGCGGCTTCAGCCCCCTGCAGTCCTCGGCGCTCTCGGCCGTCGCCGCCCGGTTGGATTCGACACCTATGCCGGTCGCCCTGGCCTGGCTGTTGCAGCGGTCACCGAACATCCTGCTGATTCCCGGCACGTCGTCGGCGGAGCACCTGCGCGAGAACCTCACCGGCGCGGGACTCTCACTCTCCGGCGAGGATCTCGCCGAGCTGGACAAGATCGGCCGCTAGGGCGTGTTTCGAAAGTCCCGCCTGGCTCGCGGCGTCTGGCAGGCACGCTCGCTGCGTTGTCGGAGTCGTCCACGTACGGCCAGGCCATCGAGGGCGCCGATCCTCCGCCTTGCGATCGCGCTCGGCGTCCACAGGACGAATCAAGGTGCCGAGACGGAGCGAGCGGAGCGAGTGCAGTGCACCAGACGCCGCAAGCCCCGCCCTACGGGCGGACGGCGCTCCTTTCGAAACACGCCCCAGGCCCTCTCCGTGAGCTTCGCCCCCGGCCGACAGCGAGGCCCCGGACACCGAGGTGGTGTCCGGGGCCTCGCTCAGGAACGCGGTCCGCGGCTCAGACGCCCGCGGCCTCGCGCAGCGCGTCCACGCGGTCCGTGCGCTCCCAGGTGAACTCGGGGAGCTCGCGGCCGAAGTGGCCGTACGCCGCCGTCCGGGCGTAGATCGGGCGCAGCAGGTCGAGGTCGCGGATGATCGCCGCCGGGCGGAGGTCGAAGACCTGGCCGATGGCCTGCTCGATCTTCTCCGGCTCGACCGTGGCCGTGCCGAAGGTCTCGACGAAGAGGCCGACCGGCTCCGCCTTGCCGATCGCGTACGCGACCTGGACCTCGCAGCGCGCGGCGAGGCCCGCGGCCACGACGTTCTTGGCGACCCAGCGCATCGCGTACGCCGCCGAGCGGTCGACCTTGGACGGGTCCTTGCCGGAGAAGGCGCCGCCGCCGTGGCGGGCCATGCCGCCGTACGTGTCGATGATGATCTTGCGGCCGGTGAGGCCGGCGTCGCCCATCGGGCCGCCGATCTCGAAGCGTCCGGTCGGGTTGACCAGCAGGCGGTAGCCCTCGGTGTCCAGCTTGATGCCGTCGTCCACCAGCTCCTTGAGCACGTGCTCGACGACGAACTCACGGACGTCGGGGGCGAGCAGCGAGTCCAGGTCGATGTCGGACGCGTGCTGCGAGGAGACGACGACCGTGTCGAGGCGTACGGCCTTGTCGCCGTCGTACTCGATGGTGACCTGGGTCTTGCCGTCGGGGCGCAGGTACGGGATGGTCCCGTTCTTGCGGACCTCGGAGAGGCGGCGCGAGAGCCGGTGCGCGAGGTGGATCGGGAGCGGCATCAGCTCGGGGGTCTCGTCGCAGGCGTAGCCGAACATCAGGCCCTGGTCGCCGGCGCCCTGCTTGTCCAGCTCGTCGTCGTCCCCGCCCGCGGCGGCACCCTCGACCCGCTTCTCGTACGCCGTGTCGACGCCCTGTGCGATGTCGGGCGACTGCGCGCCGATGGAGACCGAGACGCCGCAGGAGGCACCGTCGAAGCCCTTCTTCGACGAGTCGTAGCCGATCTCCAGGATCTTGTTCCGCACGAGCTGGGCGATCGGCGCGTACGCCTTGGTGGTCACCTCGCCGGCGACGTGCACCAGACCGGTGGTGATCAAGGTTTCCACGGCGACCCGGGAGGACGGGTCCTCCTGGAGGAGCGCGTCGAGAATGGTGTCGCTGATCTGGTCAGCGATCTTGTCGGGGTGACCTTCGGTCACCGACTCCGAGGTGAACAGACGGCGGGACACATCGCTCCCTGAGGTTGCAGCGGCTGCTGGCTGATCATTGGCGGACGTGCGGGGCGCTGCACGCCCCGCGGCGGTCCTCGACCACTTTATCGGTCGAATCGGGCCACGGGGGCAAGTGTCTCGATCTGTGGGAGCCCCCACGCTCGCGGTCTCGCATTATGCGCCACCGTGATCGCCCCTGGCCAGAGCCCCGAGAAAGATGTGACGAAGGGCGCGTAAGCGGCACAGGGGGAGGAAGGGTGCGTAATAAAGAAATTCATCCGGCCGGAGGCTCCTCGCCGCCCTGGCCGGCGCCGGCGGACGGGAGCCCGTCGCCGAGGCCGTCCGTGGCCTCGGGCACCCCGCCGCCCCGCCCTATCCGGCCACCACCCGGGGCACCACCAGGTCCCAGACCACGTCCGCCAGGGTCTCCTTCGGACCGTACGGTACGGGCGTCTCCGCACCGTCGGCCGCGAGGACGACGGCCTCGTTCTCCTCGGCACCGAACGCCTTGCGGTCCCCGACCTCGTTGACCACGAGGAGGTCGCACCCCTTGCGCCGCAGCTTGCGCCGGCCGTTGGCGAGGACGTCGTCCGTCTCCGCCGCGAAGCCGACGACCACCTGTCCCGGGCGGGGCCGCTCGGCGGCGAGCTCGGCGAGGATGTCGGGGTTGCGGACGAGGTCGACCGGGGCGGGCTCCTCGCCGTCCTTCTTCTTGATCTTGCCCGTGGCGTAGGCGGCCGGCCGGAAATCGGCCACGGCCGCCGCCATGACCACCGCGTCGGCCTCGGCGGCGGCCTTCAGTACGGCCTCCCGGAGCTGTACGGCGGTGCCGACGTGGACCATGTCCACGCCCGCCGGGTCGGGCAGTCCCGTGTTCGCCTCGATCAGCGTGACCCTGGCCCCCCGGGCCACGGCCGTACGGGCCAGGGCGTACCCCTGCTTGCCCGAGGAGCGGTTGCCCAGGTAGCGGACCGGGTCGAGCGGCTCGCGCGTACCGCCCGCGCTGATCACCACATGGCGTCCCGCCAGGTCGGGCGCGGGGACGCCACGGGCCAGGATCCGGCGGCAGAGCTCGAAGATCTCGCCCGGGTCCGGCAGCCGCCCCTTGCCGGTGTCGACGCCCGTGAGGCGGCCCACGGCGGGCTCGACGACGACGGCGCCCCGGGCGCGCAGGGTCGCGACGTTCTCCTGGGTGGCGGGGTGCTCCCACATCTCGGTGTGCATGGCGGGCGCGAAGACGACCGGACAGCGGGCCGTGAGGAGCGTGTTGGTCAGCAGGTCGTCCGCCAGGCCGTGCGCCGCCTTCGCGAGCAGGTCGGCGGTGGCCGGGGCGACGACGACCAGGTCGGCGCCCTGGCCGATCCGTACGTGCGGCACCTCGTGGACGTCCGACCAGACCTCGGTGGAGACGGGATGGCCGGACAGGGCCGACCAGGTCGCCGCCCCGACGAAGTGCAGCGCCGAGTCGGTCGGCACGACCCGTACGTCATGGCCCGACTCGGTCAGCCGGCGCAGCAGCTCGCACGCCTTGTACGCGGCGATCCCCCCGGCGACCCCCAGTACGACCTTCGGCTTGCCCACCGTGCCCACTTCCCCTCCACTGGCCCCACAAGGACGTGACAGCTCCCATGACACACCACAGGCCCGGCGGTCGCTCCACCGGGCCTGTGCCGAAAAACGTGTGATGCCTGGGCGCCTACTGGGCCGGGCCCTCGATGGCCTCGGAGGTCAGCAGACCCGCGTTGATCTCGCGCAGGGCGATCGAGAGCGGCTTCTCGTGGACGTGGGTGTCCACCAGCGGACCGACGTACTCAAGCAGGCCCTCACCGAGCTGCGAGTAGTACGCGTTGATCTGGCGCGCGCGCTTGGCCGCGTAGATCACGAGGCTGTACTTCGAGTCCGTGGCTTCGAGCAGCTCATCGATCGGCGGGTTGATGATGCCCTCGGGCGTGGTGATGGAAGAGGACACTCTCTTGCCTTCCGAAGAAAATTCAGGGAAACACTTCAGGGAAATACTGTGGTCACACCCTCACCGAGGGTGCGGGACCGTGCACCGCGGACCGGGGAATCCTCGGGGTTCGGAGAATCCTCGCGGTTCTGATGATTCTCGTGGTTCTGATGATTCCGTCGTTCTGGTGATTCTCGCGCTTCGCGCAATTCCGATGGCCCCCGGTGTCCGGACGGCACACCAAAGATCATGCAAGTGCCATCAAGGCTAGCAGCTCGCGTGCGACGTCCTCGACCGAGGTGTTGACCAGCGTCGTATCGAACTCCGACTCGGCGGCCAGCTCCACCTTCGCGGCCGCCAGCCTGCGCTCGATCACCTCGGGCGATTCCGTGCCCCGGCCGGTGAGCCGGCGCACCAGCTCGTCCCAGCTCGGCGGGGCCAGGAAGACCAGCCGGGACTCCGGCATCGACTCCTTGACCTGCCGGGCGCCCTGGAGGTCGATCTCCAGGAGTACGGGCTCCCCCGCGGCCAGCCGGTCCAGGACCGCCTGCCGCGGGGTGCCGTAGCGGTTTCCCGCGAACTCCGCCCATTCCAGCAGTTCGCCGTTGGCCACCGACTTGTCGAACTCGTCGTCGGTGACGAAGAAGTACTGGACGCCGTGGCGTTCGCCGGGGCGCGGCTTTCTCGTGGTGGCCGACACCGAGAGCCATACCTCGGGGTGGACCTTGCGCATATGCGCGACGACCGTGCTCTTGCCGACCCCGGAGGGGCCGGAGAGCACGGTCAGCCGCGGTCGTACGTCTGCTGCCATGCGGCGATTATCCAGGTTCCCGGGGGAACCCGGAAACGTCAGGCGCCGCCACCGCCGAACTCGCGCTCCAGGGACGCGATCTGATTGGAGCCGAGACCCCGCACGCGACGGCTCTCGGAGATCCCGAGCCGCTCCATGATCTGCTTGGCACGGACCTTGCCCACGCCGGGCAGCGACTCAAGGAGGGCGGAGACCTTCATCTTCCCGATGACGTCGTTCTCCTGACCCTGCTTGATCACGTCATGGAGCGAAGCGCCGGAGTGCTTGAGTCGATTCTTGACCTCGGCCCGCTCCCGGCGAGCCGCGGCGGCCTTTTCGAGCGCGGCTGCGCGCTGTTCAGGGGTAAGGGGCGGAAGAGCCACGCCTACGTCACCTCGGATGTCGAACTGTCGGATACGGACCGGTGAGGAACCTAATCGCCCCACACCAGGCGAGCAACGGGCAACGAACTGCGCGTTGACTCTCGACGGAGACTAGCGGCCAACTCCGCCCGAGTCAGCGAGAACAGACGAAAAGTCCTGGTCAGCATCGATCAGGGGTGACATTTTGGTCATTTTGCCCAACTTTTTGGACAGGAAGCCGCGCATTGCCTCCGTCACCTGCCCGCCGTGTCACCGCCGACGGCCGTTCTCACGTCGTCCGCGAAGCGGTCCGCGGCCTTCCGCAGCGCCCCTGCGTCCGGACCGTGTCGGAGAACACCCCGGCTGACGCTCGGTACGACGTTGCCGACCGCCGCGCCGAAGACGGCGGGCAGATCCGCGGGCGTCGCGCCCTGCGCGCCGATGCCGGGCGCCAGCAGCGGCCCGTTGATCGCGAGGTCCACGCCCGTGTCCGCGAGATCACCGAGGGTGGCCCCCACGACGGCGCCGACCGAGCCGAGCGGCGTCGCGCCCGCGTTCTCGGCGGCCATGTGGCCGAGCATGAGCCCCGCGAGCGGGCGCCCGTCGGCGGCGGTGGCGCGCTGCACCTCGGCGCCCTCCGGGTTGGAGGTCAGCCCGAGGACGAAGACCCCGCAGCCGGCCGCCGAGGCCGCGTCCAGCGCCGGGCGCAGCGAGCCGAAGCCGAGGTACGGGGAGAGCGTCACGGCGTCCGAGAAGAGCGGCGAGGCCGGGTCCAGGTAGGCCGCCGCGTACGCGCCCATCGTGGAGCCGATGTCGCCGCGCTTGGCGTCCATCAGGACCAGCGCCCCGGCCGCCCGTGCCTCCGCGACGGCCTTCTCCAGGACGGCGATGCCCCGCGACCCGAAGCGCTCGAAGAACGCCGACTGCGGCTTGAGCACGGCGACCCGGTCGGCCAGCGCCTCCACCGTCGTACGGGTGAACCGCTCCAGGCCCGCGATGTCGTCGTTCAGCCCCCAGTCGGTGAGGAGCGAGCCGTGTGGGTCGATGCCGACGCAGAGCGGGCCGCGGCGGTCCATCGCCTGCCGCAGCCGTGCGCCGAAGGGGGCCATGGGGTGCGCGGGGCCCGGAGTGCTCGTGGGGGCCTGTGGTGCGGTCATGCCTCGGCCTTCTTCCGGTTCGCGGTGTCCCTGGTGGACCGCGTGGCCGCGCCGACGGCCTCGGCGAGCGTGGCGTACGGGGAGAGCGCGAGCCGCGCCGCGAGCCCCTTGTGGATCTCGCGGCTCCAGAACGGGCCCCGGTAGATGAACGCGCTGTATCCCTGGACGAGCGTGGCACCGGCCAGGATGCGCTGCCAGGCGTCCTCGGCGTCCTCCACGCCCCCGACGCCCACCAGGGTGATCCGGTCGCCCACACGCGCGTACAGGCGGCTCAGCACCTCCAGGGAGCGCTCCTTGAGCGGCGCGCCGGAGAGCCCGCCGGTCTCGGCGGTCAGCTCGGGGCCGGAGACGAGGCCGAGCCCCGCGCGGGCGATGGTGGTGTTGGTGGCGATGATGCCGTCCAGGCCCAGCTCCACGGCGAGGTCGGCGACGGCGTCGACGTCCTCGTCCGCCAGGTCGGGCGCGATCTTGACCAGCAGCGGCACCCGGCGCCCGGGAACCGTGCGGTCGGCGGCCTCGCGTACGGCGGTGAGCAGCGGCCTGAGCTGGTCGACCGCCTGGAGGCTGCGCAGCCCGGGGGTGTTGGGCGAGCTGACGTTGACCACGAGGTAGTCGGCGTGGCGGGCCAGGCGCTCCGTGGAGAGCACGTAGTCCGCAACCGCCTCACTTTCGGGGACGACCTTGGTCTTGCCGATGTTGACGCCGACGGTCGTCCTGAAGACCGGCTTACGGGCCGTACGGGCCGCGAGGCGCTCCGCCACGGCGGCGGAGCCCTCGTTGTTGAAGCCCATGCGGTTGATCAGCGCGCGGTCGGGGACGAGCCGGAAGAGCCGCTGCTTCGGGTTGCCGGGCTGCGGTTCGCCGGTGACGGTGCCGATCTCGACGTGGTCGAAGCCGGCCATCGCCAGTCCGTCGATGCCCACGGCGTTCTTGTCGAACCCCGCGGCGAGCCCGAACGGGCCGTGCATGCGCAGCCCGAACGCCTCGGTGCGCAGCTCCTCGTAGCGGGGCGCGAGCGCGGCGGCGGCGAAGGTGCGCAGCACGGGGACGCGGGCGGCGAGCCGGATCCACCGGAAGGCCAGGTGGTGCGTCTGTTCGGGGTCCATCCGCCGGAAGACCAGCCGGAAGAGCACCTGGTACATCGTGTTCGTGTTGTCCGCGATATTCATGGGCATCAGTCCTCGCGCGCCGCGGTGAGGTGCTCCGCGTGCTCCTGGAGGGAGCGGACGCCGACGTCACCGTGCTTGAGCGCGTCGATGCCCTGGACGGCGGCGGCCAGCGCCTGGACCGTCGTGAGGCAGGGGATGCCGCGCGCCACGGCCGCCGTGCGGATCTCGTAGCCGTCGAGCCGGCCGCCGGTGCCGTACGGGGTGTTGACGATGAGGTCGACGTCCCCGTCGTGGATGAGCTGGACGATGGTCTTCTCGCCGGCCGGGCCCTCGCCCTCGCTCTGCTTGCGTACGACGGTGGCGTTGATGCCGTTGCGCCTGAGGACCTCGGCGGTGCCGGAGGTGGCCAGCAGTTCGAAGCCGTGGGCGACCAGCTCGCGCGCCGGGAAGATCATCGAGCGCTTGTCGCGGTTGGCGACGGAGATGAAGGCGCGGCCCTTGACCGGCAGCGGTCCGTACGCCCCGGCCTGCGACTTGGCGTACGCCGTGCCGAAGGCGGAGTCGATGCCCATGACCTCGCCGGTGGAGCGCATCTCCGGGCCGAGGACGGTGTCGACGCCGCGGCCGTGGATGTCGCGGAAGCGCGACCAGGGCATCACGGCCTCCTTGACGGAGATCGGCGCGTCGAGCGGCAGCGTGCCGCCGTCGCCCTGCGCGGGCAGCAGCCCCTCCGTACGCAGCTCCGCGACGGTGGCGCCGAGGGAGATCCGGGCGGCGGCCTTCGCGAGCGGTACGGCGGTCGCCTTCGAGGTGAAGGGGACGGTGCGGGAGGCGCGCGGGTTGGCCTCCAGGACGTAGAGGATGTCGCCCGCCATCGCGAACTGGATGTTGATCAGTCCGCGCACGCCGACACCGCGGGCGATGGCCTCCGTGGAGGCGCGCAGCCGCTTGATGTCGAAGCCGCCGAGCGTGATGGGCGGCAGGGCGCACGCCGAGTCGCCGGAGTGGATGCCGGCCTCCTCGATGTGCTCCATGACGCCGCCGAGGTAGAGCTCCGTACCGTCGTAGAGGGCGTCGACGTCGATCTCGATGGCGTCGTCGAGGAAGCGGTCCACCAGGACCGGGCGGGTGGGACTGATCTCGGTGGACTCGGCGATGTACGCGGAGAGCCTGGTCTCGTCGTACACGATCTCCATGCCGCGTCCGCCGAGGACGTACGAGGGCCGGACGAGGACCGGGTAGCCGATCTCGTCCGCGATGGCCTTGGCCTCGGCGAAGGTGGTGGCGGTGCCGTGCTTGGGCGCGGGCAGGCCGGCCTCGGCGAGGACCCGGCCGAAGGCGCCCCGGTCCTCGGCGGCGTGGATCGCCTCGGGGGAGGTGCCGACGACGGGCACGCCGTTGTCCTTGAGGGCCTGCGCGAGGCCGAGCGGGGTCTGGCCGCCGAGCTGGACGACGACGCCCGCGACCGGTCCCGCCAGCGTCTCGGCGTGCACGATCTCCAGGACGTCCTCCAGGGTGAGCGGCTCGAAGTACAGCCGGTCGGAGGTGTCGTAGTCGGTGGAGACGGTCTCCGGGTTGCAGTTGACCATCACGGTCTCGTACCCGGCGTCGCTCAGGGCGAAGGAGGCGTGGACGCAGGAGTAGTCGAACTCGATGCCCTGGCCGATCCGGTTGGGGCCGGAGCCGAGGATGATCACGGCGGGCTTCTCGCGCGGCGCGACCTCGCTCTCCTCGTCGTACGACGAGTAGAAGTACGGGGTCTTCGCGGCGAACTCGGCGGCGCAGGTGTCGACCGTCTTGTAGACGGGGCGTACGCCGAGGGCGTGCCGGACCTCGCGGACGACGTCCTCGCGCAGCCCGCGGATCATGGCGATCTGGGCGTCGGAGAAGCCGTGCCGCTTGGCCTCGGCGAGCAGTCCGGCGTCGAGCCGCTCGGCGGCGGCCAGCTCGTCCGCGTACTCCTTGATCAGGAAGAGCTGGTCGACGAACCACGGGTCGATCTTCGTGGCGTCGAAGACCTCCTCGGGGGTGGCCCCGGCCCTGATGGCCCGCATGACGGTGTTGATCCGGCCGTCGGTGGGGATCCCTGCGGCCTCCAGCAGCTCCGTACGATCGCCGGGTTCCCCGGTGAAGGAGAACTGGCTGCCGGCCTTCTCCAGGGAGCGCAGCGCCTTCTGGAGGGCCTCGGTGAAGTTGCGGCCGATGGCCATGGCCTCGCCGACGGACTTCATGGTGGTGGTGAGGCTGGCGTCGGCGGCCGGGAACTTCTCGAAGGCGAACCGCGGCACCTTGACGACGACGTAGTCGAGCGTGGGCTCGAAGGACGCCGGGGTCTTCTCGGTGATGTCGTTGGGGATCTCGTCCAGCGTGTAGCCGACGGCGAGCCGGGCGGCGATCTTGGCGATCGGGAAACCGGTGGCCTTGGAGGCGAGCGCGGAGGAGCGGGAGACGCGCGGGTTCATCTCGATGACGATGACGCGGCCGTCCTCGGGGTTGACCGCGAACTGGATGTTGCAGCCGCCGGTGTCGACGCCGACCTCGCGGATCACGGCGATGCCGACGTCCCGCAGGATCTGGTACTCGCGGTCGGTGAGCGTCATGGCGGGCGCGACGGTGATCGAGTCGCCGGTGTGCACACCCATGGGGTCGAAGTTCTCGATGGAGCAGACGACCACGACGTTGTCGTGCTTGTCGCGCATCAGCTCCAGCTCATACTCCTTCCAGCCGAGGATGGACTCCTCCAGGAGCACCTCGGTGGTCGGCGAGAGCATCAGGCCCTGTCCGGCGATCCGGCGCAGGTCCTCCTCGGTGTGGGCGAAGCCGGAGCCGGCGCCGCCCATGGTGAAGGAGGGGCGGACGACGACGGGGTAGCCGCCGAGCGTGTCGACGCCGGCGAGGACGTCGTCCATGGAGTGGCAGATGACCGAGCGGGCGGACTCGCCGTGGCCGATCTTGGCGTGGACGGCCTTGACGACCTCCTTGAAGAGGTCGCGGTCCTCGCCCTTGTTGATGGCCTCGACATTGGCGCCGATCAGTTCGACGCCGTACTTGTCGAGGGTGCCCGAGCCGTGCAGCGCGATGGCGGTGTTCAGCGCGGTCTGGCCGCCGAGGGTGGGCAGCAGCGCGTCGGGGCGCTCCTTCGCGATGATCTTCTCGACGTACTCGGGGGTGATCGGCTCGACGTACGTGGCGTCGGCGATCTCCGGGTCCGTCATGATCGTGGCGGGGTTGGAGTTGACCAGGATGACCCGCAGCCCCTCCGACCTGAGGACGCGGCACGCCTGGGTTCCGGAGTAGTCGAACTCAGCGGCCTGGCCGATGACGATCGGTCCTGAACCGATGACCAGGACGGACTGGATATCGGTGCGCTTAGGCACGCTGGCCCTCCATGAGCTGTGTGAAGCGGTCGAACAGGTACGCGGCGTCGTGCGGGCCCGCGGCCGCCTCGGGGTGGTACTGGACGCTGAAGACCGGCCGGTCGAGCAGCCTGAGCCCTTCGACGACGTTGTCGTTGAGGCAGACGTGCGAGACCTCGGCGCGGCCGTAGGGGGTGTCGGAGACGCGGTCGAGCGGGGCGTCGACGGCGAAGCCGTGGTTGTGCGCGGTCACCTCGACCTTGCCGGTCGTCCGGTCCTGCACCGGCTGGTTGATGCCCCGGTGCCCGTACTTCAGCTTGTACGTGCCGAAGCCGAGTGCGCGGCCGAGGAGCTGGTTGCCGAAGCAGATCCCGAAGAGCGGTGTGCCGCGCTCCAGCACGCCCCGGACGACGGTGAGGTCGGCGGTGGCGGGGTCGCCGGGCCCGTTGGAGAGGAAGACCCCGTCGGGGCGGGTCGCGTACACCTCGTCCAGCGTGGCGGTGGCGGGCAGGACGTGCACCTCGATGCCGCGCTCGGCCATCCGGTGCGGGGTCATGCCCTTGATGCCGAGGTCGAGCGCGGCGACGGTGAAGCGCTTCTCACCGATGGCGGGGACGACGTACGGCTGCTCGGTGGCGACCTCGGCGGAGAGGTCGGCGCCGGTCATCTCCGGGGCCTGCCGGACCCGGGCGAGCAGCGCCGCCTCGTCCGCCAGGGACTCCCCGGAGAAGATGCCGACGCGCATGGCGCCGCGCTCGCGGAGGTGGCGGGTGAGGGCGCGGGTGTCGACGCCGCTGATGCCGACGACGCCCTGGGCGACCAGTTCGTCGTCGAGGGAGCGGCGCGAGCGCCAGTTGGACGGGGTGCGCGCGGGGTCGCGTACGACGTAGCCGGAGACCCAGATCCGCCGGGACTCGGGGTCCTCGTCGTTGACGCCGGTGTTGCCGATGTGCGGGGCCGTCATCACGACGACCTGGCGGTGGTACGACGGGTCGGTGAGGGTCTCCTGGTAGCCGGTCATGCCGGTGGAGAAGACGGCCTCGCCGAAGGTCTCCCCCACGGCCCCGTAGGCGCGGCCGCGGAAGCTGCGGCCGTCCTCCAGGACGAGTACGGCGGGAACGCGGCCGGTTCCCCGGATGGAGGTGGTCATCGTGCGGGGCCTTCCGTAGTGCTGGTGTGGTGCGTGGTGGCGCTCTCGGGCGCCGTGCCGGACCGGTTCGCCGTGACGAACTCGTCCGGGGAGGTCATGGCGTCGACCCAGGCCGCGTGTTCGGCGGACCGGTCGGAGCGGAAGCCGGAGTCGATCAGCCGCTCGCCGTGCTCCCAGGTGACGATCAGCAGCCCGCCCTCGGCGAGGACCTTGCCCGCGATGCCCTTGTCGAGCCGGGCCCCGCGCAGCCGATCGGCCGGGATGAAGAAGTCGTTCGCGCCGGGTCGTACGACGTCGAGCCCCGCGTCCGTGAGCGTCAGCTCCACGCGGCTGCGGGCGCCGAGCCCGTGGGCGACGATCCGGTCGAGCCACTGCCCGGCGGTCGTGGAGCCGTGGTAGCGGCCCGCCATGGTCAGCCGCGCCGTACCGGGGTCGTCCGGCGCCGTGGGGAGCCCGGGCAGGTCCGACTGGAGGCTGCCGCGCCACTTCCAGCCCTGGCGCATCAGCCAGTACACGAAGGCGACGAAGAGCAGCAGACCGGCCACCCAGCCGATCCGGGCGGCCCAGTCGGTCACGTCCGCCGACTTCTGCTCGGCGGCCAGGGGGAGGAGAAGGTTCGCAGTTGTCACGCCAGATTCCCGTCGACGACCGTGGCCCGGCCCCGCAGGAAGGTGTGGGTCACACGTCCCGGCAGCTCACGCCCCTCGTAGGGGGTGTTACGGCTGCGCGAGGCGAAGCCCGCGGGGTCCACGGCTCCACGGTATGCCGGATCCACCAGGGTCAGGTTGGCGGGCTCGCCTGCCGAGACGGGCCGGCCGTGGCCTTCGAGGCGGCCGATGCGCGCCGGACGGAACGACATCCGGTCGGCGACGCCCGCCCAGTCCAGCAGCCCGGTCTCGACCATCGTCTCCTGGACCACCGACAGGGCGGTCTCCAGGCCGACCATGCCCATGGCCGCCGCGGCCCACTCGCAGTCCTTGTCCTCGTGCGGGTGGGGCGCGTGGTCGGTGGCGACGCAGTCGATCGTGCCGTCGGCGAGGGCCGCGCGCAGGGCGAGGACGTCGGCCTCGGTGCGCAGCGGCGGGTTCACCTTGTAGACGGGGTTGTACGACCGTACGAGCTCGTCGGTGAGGAGGAGGTGGTGCGGGGTGACCTCGGCGGTGACGTTCCACCCCTTGGACTTCGCCCAGCGGACCAGCTCGACGGAGCCCGCGGTGGAGAGGTGGCAGATGTGCACGCGGGAGCCGACGTGCGCGGCGAGCAGGACGTCGCGCGCGATGATCGACTCCTCGGCGACGGCGGGCCAGCCGCCGAGCCCCAGCTCCGCGGAGACGACGCCCTCGTTCATCTGGGCGCCCTCGGTGAGCCGCGGTTCCTGGGCGTGCTGGGCGACGACGCCGTCGAACGCCTTCACGTACTCCAGCGCCCTGCGCATGATCACCGCGTCGTCGACGCACTTGCCGTCGTCGGAGAAGACCCGGACGCCCGCGGCGGAGTCGTGCATGGCGCCCAGCTCGGCGAGGTGCTTGCCCTCCAGGCCGACGGTGACGGCGCCGACGGGCTGCACGTCGCAGTAGCCGGACTCCTTGCCGAGCCGCCAGACCTGCTCGACGACGCCGGCCGTGTCGGCGACGGGGAAGGTGTTGGCCATGGCGTGGACGGCGGTGAAGCCGCCGACGGCGGCGGCCTTCGTGCCGGTCAGGACGGTTTCGGAGTCCTCGCGGCCGGGCTCGCGCAGATGGGTGTGGAGGTCGACCAGGCCGGGCAGCAGGATCTGTCCGGCGGCCTCCACGACGGTGGCGTCTCCGGCGTCCAGACCGGTGCCCACGGCCTCGATGACCTCGCCGTCGATCAGTACGTCCTGGATGTCGCCGCCGAGCACCTGCGCGCCCCGGATAAGGATCTTGCTCATGGTTACTTGTTCTCCTCGGGTGACGGGCGGGACGGCTCGGACGACGGGCGGGACGTGGTGACGGCGGGCTCGTTGCCGCCCAGCAGCAGGTAGAGCACGGCCATGCGGATGGAGACGCCGTTGGTGACCTGCTCGACCGCCGTGCAGCGGTCGGAGTCGGCGACCTCCGCGGTGATCTCCATGCCGCGGTTCATCGGCCCGGGGTGCATGACGACGGACGTCGCGGGCATCCGGCCCATCCGCTCCCCGTTCAGACCGTAACGCCGCGCGTACTCGCGCTCGGTCGGGAAGAAGGCGGCGTTCATCCGTTCGCGCTGGACCCGCAGCATCATCACGGCGTCGGACGCGGGCAGCACCCGGTCCAGGTCGTAGCTGACCTCGCAGGGCCAGTGCTCGACGCCGATGGGGACGAGAGTGGGCGGCGCGACGACGGTGACGTGGGCGCCGAGCGTGTGCAGCAGCAGGACGTTGGAGCGGGCGACGCGGCTGTGCAGCACGTCGCCGACGATGGTGACCCGCTGCCCGGCCAGGTCACGGCCGATCCCGGCGTCCGCGCCGACCAGCCTGCGGCGGAGCGTGAAGGCGTCCAGCAGGGCCTGGGTCGGGTGTTCGTGGGTGCCGTCGCCCGCGTTGACGACCGCGCCGTCGATCCAGCCGGACGTGGCGAGGCGGTACGGGGCGCCGGAGGCGCCGTGCCGGATGACGACGGCGTCGGCGCCCATCGCCTCCAGGGTGAGCGCGGTGTCCTTGAGCGACTCGCCCTTGGAGACGGACGACCCCTTGGCCGAGAAGTTGATCACATCGGCGGAGAGCCGCTTGGCGGCGGCCTCGAAGGAGATCCGGGTACGGGTCGAGTCCTCGAAGAAGAGGTTGACGACGGTACGGCCGCGCAGGGTCGGCAGTTTCTTGATGGGCCGGTCGGCGACCCGGGCCATCTCCTCGGCGGTGTCGAGGATCAGCACGGCGTCGTCGCGGCTGAGGTCGGCGGCGGAGATCAGGTGGCCGGGTGTGCGGGGGTTCGCCCCGGGAAGACGCAGCATCGGAAGAGCGCTCCGGTGTGGTGGGGTGTGCGCGCGTGCGGGCGCGCGGAGGCAGCCGTACGGGATGGGTGGCGTACGGGGCGGGCCGCGCCCGCTATCGCTCGCCGGACTCGGCGGGCCGCTGGAGGCCGAGCAGCACGGTGTCGCGGCCGTCCTCCTCGGCGAGCTGGACCTTGACCGTCTCCCGCAGCGAGGTGGGGAGGTTCTTGCCGACGTAGTCGGCGCGGATCGGCAGCTCTCGGTGGCCGCGGTCGACCAGGACCGCGAGCTGGACGGCGCGCGGGCGGCCGATGTCGCCGAGCGCGTCGAGGGCGGCGCGGATCGTCCGGCCGGAGAAGAGCACGTCGTCGACGAGGACGACGAGGCGCCCGTCGACGCCGTCCCCGGGAATGTCGGTGCGGGCCAGCGCGCGGGCGGGCCGCAGCCTCAGGTCGTCGCGGTACATGGTGATGTCGAGGGAGCCGACCGGGATGGTGCGGCCGGTGATCTCGGCGAGTTTTCCGGCGAGGCGGCGGGCCAGGAAGACCCCGCGGGTCGGAATGCCGAGGAGCACGACGTCGTCGGCGCCCTTGGCGCGTTCGACGATCTCGTGGGCGATACGGGTCAGGACCCGCGCGATGTCGGGTGCCTCCAGAACGGGGCGCGCCGAAGCCGCTGGGGCCGTGCTGTCCGTACGGCCGGTGTCGCCGTGCGTGTCACTGCCGGGGATGTTGCCGGTGTCCATGAGAAACGGACCTCCTTCTCCGCCTCACGGGACGGACCTTAAAGGACGTCGGAAATACCGAAACCGCTGAAATTACGCCACTCAGGCTAGCAGGGGGTCCACGGCACATTCGGCACCACCCCCTGCGGAAAGCCGCCCGGGGGCGGTACGGAGCGCGGTACGGACGGCGGTACGGAGGCCGGTACGGACCCCGGTCCGGCGCCCCCGGCTTGACGCATCCAAGTAACGCTGCGTAACCTCACAGTGAGTTACCAGCCACGCGGCGGAGCCGCACAATGTTCCAGCGTCCGGGGAGCTATATGTCCAGCGAATACGCAAAGCAGCTCGGGGCCAAACTCCGCGCCATCCGCACCCAGCAGGGCCTCTCTCTCCACGGCGTGGAGGAGAAGTCCCAGGGCCGTTGGAAGGCCGTGGTGGTGGGTTCGTACGAGCGTGGAGACCGTGCCGTCACGGTGCAGCGCCTCGCCGAGCTGGCGGACTTCTACGGTGTCCCGGTCCAGGAGCTTCTTCCCGGCACGACGCCCGGCGGTGCCGCCGAGCCGCCGCCGAAGCTCGTTCTCGACCTGGAGCGCCTGGCCCACGTGCCGCAGGAGAAGGCCGGCCCGCTCCAGCGGTACGCGGCGACGATCCAGAGCCAGCGGGGCGACTACAACGGCAAGGTGCTGTCGATCCGCCAGGACGACCTGCGCACCCTGGCCGTCATCTACGACCAGTCGCCGTCGGTCCTGACCGAGCAGCTCATCAGCTGGGGTGTGCTGGACGCGGACGCGCGGCGCGCGGTCGCGCACGACGAGAGCTGACCGCCCCGCGGGCCCGGCCCGCGGACCGGCAGAAACGTCCCCTCCATATGCGCCGATGGGCGGTCCCGTACGCACGTACGGGACCGCCCATCGGCGCGTCCGCCCTCCGGCGCTTCCGGCGTCCGGCCGGCCCGGGTCCGGACACACGCGCGCCCTCACGTACCGGGCGGGCTGGCTGATCCCGTCCGGCGCGTGAGGGCGGACCGCCGCTCAGGCGCGGCGCAGACTCGGCTTGAGGTCCTTGAAGCGGCTGAGGAGGCCGTTCACGAACGCCGGGGACTCGTCGGTGGAGAACTCCTTGGCGAGCTGGACCGCCTCGTCGATCGCCACCGCGTCCGGGGTGCCGTCCAGCCAGATCAGTTCGTACGTACCGAGCCGCACGATGTTGCGGTCGGCGACCGGCATCCGGTCGAGGTCCCAGTCCACCGCGTAGGTGCCGATGAGCTCGTCGATACGGGCCACGTGCTCCGCGTATCCCTCGACCAGTTCCATGGTGAACTCGCTGACGGGCGGCTGCCGGTCGTCGGAGCGGGAGTGCCTGATCCAGTCCGCGAGAACGTTCTGTACGGACGTACCGCGCTGATCGGCCTCGAAGAGGATCTGGAACGCGCGCTTACGGGCATTGCTCCTGGCAGCCACGGCTAGCTGTTCACCCGGCCGAGGTAGTCGCCCGTGCGGGTGTCGACCTTGATCTTCTCGCCGGTGGTGATGAAGAGCGGGACGCCGATCTCGTAGTCGGTCTCCAGCGTCGCCGGCTTGGTGCCGCCGGTGGAGCGGTCGCCCTGGACACCCGGGTCGGTGTGCTTGATGACCAGCTCGACCGCGGCGGGCAGCTCGACGTAGAGCACCTCGCCCTCGTGCGTGGCGACCGTGGCGGTGAAGCCCTCGATCAGGAAGTTCGCCGCGTCACCGACCGACTTGCGGTCGATCATGAGCTGGTCGTACGTCGTCATGTCCATGAAGACGAAGTACTCGCCGTCCATGTACGAGAACTGCATGTCGCGGCGGTCGACAGTGGCCACCTCGACCTTCACGCCGGCGTTGAAGGTCTTGTCGACGACCTTGCCGGAGAGCACGTTCTTCAGCTTGGTGCGCACAAAGGCCGGGCCCTTGCCGGGCTTGACGTGCTGGAACTCGACGACGGACCAGAGCTGGCCTCCGTCGAGCTTGAGCACCAGGCCGTTCTTGAGGTCGTTCGTGGAAGCCACGGTTGCGGAATCTCCTGGACTGAAAGCAGGTGGACGACCGGGGGCCGCGCGCCGCCCCGGCGGGCGGACATCGCCGGCCAGCGGCACCAGCGCCCCTCCCGGCAAACTCTGCCCTCGGGGCAGACATTGCAGGTCGCGGCGCTAAAGCGCGAGCAGCTCCTTGGTCGTGATGGTGAGTAGCTCGGGTCCGCCGTCCGCCTCGGGGCGGACGACGAGCGTGTCATCGATCCGGACACCGCCCCGGCCCGGGAGGTGGACCCCCGGTCCGACGGTGACCGGCACACGAGCGTCCAGTTTACCCATGGCCGCGGGAGCGAGCTGCGGGTCCTCGTCGATTTCGAGTCCGACACCGTGTCCCGTACGGGGCGCGAGCCCCTCGCCGTGCCCGGCGGCCTCCAGCGGATACCGCGTCGCGCGGTCCACGTCGCGGTAGCCCGCGCCGGGCACCAGCCCCTCCCGACCTGCCCGTTGTGCCGCGAAGACCAGCTCGTACAGCTCGATCTGCCAGTCGGCCGGGGAGGTCCCGATCACGAACGTACGGCCGATGAGACAGCGGTATCCGCGGTAGTCGGCACCGAGACCGACCGAGAGGAAATCGCCCTCCTCGACCCGCCGGTCCGAGGGACGGTGCCCGGGGCGGCCCGAGTGCGGCCCGGTGGCCACGACGGTCGGGAAGGCGGGGCCGTCGGCGCCGTGGTCGACGAGCCGCCGCTCCAGCTCCAGCGCGAGATGCCGCTCCGTGCGGCCCACCAGGATCGACTCCAGCAGCTCCCCCAGCGCGTGGTCGGCGATCTCCGCGGCGATCCGCAGACAGGCGATCTCCTCCTCGTCCTTCACGATCCGCTGCTGCTCGACGGCGCAGCCGAGGTCCGTGAGGCGCAGGGCGGGCGCGACGGCGCCGATCGCCCGGTGCCGGGCGACGGTGAGGTGGTGCTCCTCGACGGCGAGTCTGCCCGCGGCGGACGGGGTGAGGAGGCCCGCGGCCGCCACGGCGGGGTCGCCGCTGGTCGGTACGGCGGTGCGGCGCAGCTGTTCGTCGACCGGCGCGTGCCCGTCCTCGCCCCCGTGGCCCGGGGCGGGCGGGCAGAGCAGCGTGTCGTCGTCGTACGGGCCGAGCAGCAGTACGGCGCCGGGCGGCGCCCCGCCCGCGAGGTAGCGGACGTTGGCGGGCCGGGAGACCAGCGCCGCGTCGTTGCCCGCGGCGGCGTACCGGTCACGCAGCCGCGCGCGGCGGACCGCATGCACGTCTGACATGACCCGATGGTACGAGTGTGCACCTCACCCGGCCGGTTCAGCGCGTCCGACCGGGGAACCCCCGGGGCCGTCGCGGGAGCCCCCGCGGTGGCCCCGGGGGGCGGCTCACCAGCTCGGCGGCGAGGCCAGCGCGCGGGCCAGGACGTCGTCCAGGACCCGGGCGGTGGTCTCCACGTCGTACTTGGAGTTGTCGATGATGGGCAGCCCCGAGCCGTACCAGCCGGCCATCCGGCCGTGGATGCCCGCGACCTCCTCGTCGGCCAGCCGGCGGTTGCCGCTGCGCTCGGCGTTGCGCTCCAGCACGATCTCCAGGCCGGGGAGCAGGACCACGGGGAGCAGTCCGGGGCCGACATGGCGCTTCCAGCCGCCGAGCCCGACGACCGGGCGGTCCGGGAAGACCGCGTCGTCGAGGATGCAGGAGATGCCATTGGCGAGGAAGTTGCGCGCGGCGAAGCCGCAGGTGCGGCGGGCCAGCCGGTACTGCGCCTCGGAGTGGTCGTTCCAGCCGGACTGCGGGTCGGCGAAGCCCGCACAGACCCATTCGCGGACGTCGTCCAGGCTGATGTGCGCGGTGGGCACCCGGCGGCTGCTCGCCCAGTGCCGGGCGACGGTCGTCTTGCCCGCGCCCGCGGGCCCGATCAGCAGGACCGCGAGCGTCGCGGTGCCCGTGCCACTGTCGGCCGGCGGCACGGCGGGGATCGGCACGGGTCCGCCGGGCGGCAACTGGACATGCCCGGTGACGTCCGGGGGCGGCGGCCCGGTACCCGGACCGGGCGGCGGCACGGGGCCGTGTCCGTGCCCCGGCGCGGGCCCGGGAGGTGGTCCCGGGTGCTGGCCCGGAATCTGAGGCTGAGGGGGCTGAGGGGACCGGCCCCGCGCGCCGGGGGGCGCCGGGGGTCCTTGCGGCGCGGGCGGCCCCGCGGGCCGAGGATGCCCGGGAGGCTGGTGAGACCCCTGTGGCCCCTGTGGCCCCTGTGTCTGCTGCGCGCCAGGGGCCTGGTGCGGTCCATGTGGCCCCTGCGGACCGGGCGGCCCCTGCGGGCCCTGTCCCGGGTACATGCCGTGGGCCTGGTGCGCGGCGTGTGCCTGCGGCGGCCATCCCCCCGTGCCCCGCCCTGGTCCCTGGGGAGGCGGCAGCGGAACCCCCACTGAGTGCTGCATCCGGTGCCACTCCGTCTCGTACGACTGACGCTGGTCTGCGGGGCCCGGCGGGGCCGCGCCACCGAACGGTACCGCCCCCGGCCGCCGCCGTGGGAACGGCCGGGTGCGCGGGCGGCGGCGCCCGCGCACCCCGGTCCGTCCCGTCAGGGCGGTCAGCTCGTCAGTTCGTCGGCGAGAGCGCGCAGCGCGAGCCGGTACGAGCCGATGCCGAAGCCCGCGACCATACCGCTGGCGACGGCCGCGACCACCGAGGTGTGGCGGAACTCCTCGCGCGCGTACGGGTTCGAGATGTGCACCTCGATCAGCGGCGCCGTGCGCTGCGCCGCCGCGTCCCGCATCGCGTACGAGTAGTGGGTGAACGCGCCGGGGTTGAGGACGACCGGCAGGGCGCCGTCCGCGGCCTCGTGGAGCCAGCGGATCAGCTCGCCCTCGTCGTTCGTCTCCCGTACGTCGACGTCGAGCCCCAGCTCCTTGCCGAGGTCGCGGCAGGCGTCCACCAGCCCGGCGTACGACGTCGCCCCGTACACGTCGGGCTCGCGTGAGCCGAGGCGGCCCAGGTTGGGCCCGTTGAGGACGAGGACCCGCCGGGTCACGCCGACACCTCCCCGTACGCCGCGAGCAGCACCGCCGGGTCCGGGCCCTCCAGCACGGTCGGCTTGCCGAGGCCGTCGAGCACGATGAAGCGCAGCAGGTCACCGCGGGACTTCTTGTCGACCTTCATCGTCTCCAGCAGCTTGGGCCACTGGTCGCCGCGGTAGGTCAGCGGGAGGCCGACGGACTCCAGTACGGCGCGGTGCCGGTCGGCGGTCGCGTCGTCGAGCCGGCCGGCCAGCCGGCCCAGTTCGGCGGCGAAGACCATGCCGACGGAGACGGCGGCGCCGTGCCGCCACTTGTAGCGCTCGTTCTTCTCGATGGCGTGCGCCAGGGTGTGGCCGTAGTTGAGGATCTCCCGGAGACCGGACTCCTTGAGGTCGTTGGAGACGACCTCGGCCTTGACCCGGATCGACCGCTCGATCAGCTCGGCGGTGTGCGGCCCCGACGGCGCCCGGGCGCCCTCCGGGTCGGCCTCGACCAGCTCCAGGATGGCCGGGTCCGCGATGAAGCCCGCCTTGATGATCTCCGCCATGCCGCTGACGTAGTCGTGGACCCCGAGGGAGTCCAGCGCGGCGAGGTCGCAGAGCACCCCGGCGGGCGGGTGGAAGGCGCCGACGAGGTTCTTGCCCTCGGCGGTGTTGATGCCGGTCTTGCCGCCCACGGCCGCGTCGACCATGCCGAGCACGGTCGTCGGTACGGCGATCCAGCGCACCCCGCGCAGCCAGGTCGCGGCGACGAACCCGGCCAGGTCGGTGGTGGCGCCGCCGCCCACGCCGATGATCACATCGCTGCGGGTGAAACCGGTCTGGCCGAGCGCCTTCCAGCAGTACGCGGCGACCTCGGCGGTCTTCGCCTCCTCGGCGTTCGGCACCTGGATCGCGACGGCCTCGTACCCCTGCTCGGCGAGGTCCGCGCGGAGCGCCTCGCCGGTGTCCGCCAGTGCCTCGGGGTGGATGACGGCGATCCGCCGGACCCGCGGCCCGATCAGCCCGGGCAGCTCGCCCAGGAGCTGCCGGCCGACCAGCACCTCGTACGGGTCGTGCCCCGCGGTGCCGCCGACCTGAATACGGGTGACTGCCTGGTCCGTCATACGGGGTTCTCCTTGCCGGGGGTCCTGAGCTCTTCCGCCGGAGGAGGGGTGAGCTCCAGCGCGTCGAGGACGGTGTCCACGACCTCTTCGGGTGCGCGGTCGTCGGTGGCGACGCAGACCCTGGCCACCTCCGTGTACAGGTGGCGGCGCCCCTCCATCAGCTTCTTCCACTGCTGGCGGGGGTTGACGGCCAGCAGCGGGCGCGCCGTGTTGAGCCCGGTCCGCCGGGCCGCCTCGGCGACCTCCATCGAGAGGTAGACCACGGGCAGCCCGGTCAGTTCCGCGCGGGTGGCGGCGTCGAGGACCGCGCCGCCGCCGAGCGCGAGGACGCCGGGGTGCTCGGCGAGCGCGCGCCGTACCGCCGCGCGCTCCAGCTCCCGGAAGTGCGACTCGCCGTCGTCGACGAAGATCTCCGAGATGGACCGGCCCTGGGCGGCGACGATGTCGGCGTCGCTGTCGCGGAAGGCGGTGCCGAGCCGCGCGGCGAGCAGTTCACCGACCGTCGACTTGCCGACGCCCATGGGGCCGACGAGGACGACCACCGGCCCGTTCGCCGGATCCGGGGCGCTCATCGGATCCGGAGGTTGTCGAGGTACGAGTCGACGTTGCGGCGCGTCTCCGTGACACTGTCGCCGCCGAACTTCTCCGCGACCGCGTCGGCGAGGGTCAGCGCGACCATCGCCTCGGCGACGATGCCGGCGGCCGGCACGGCGCACACGTCGGAGCGCTGGTGGTGGGCGCTGGTCACCTCGCCGGTGGCCACGTCGACGGTGGCCAGCGCACGCGGCACGGTCGCGATGGGCTTCATCGCGGCCCGTACGCGCAGCAGCTCACCGGTGGTCAGCCCGCCCTCGGTGCCGCCGGAGCGGCCGGAGGCGCGCCGGATGCCGTCGGCGGTCGGGACGATCTCGTCGTGCGCCTTCGAGCCCGGCACCCGGGCCAGCCCGAAGCCGTCGCCGACCTCGACGCCCTTGATGGCCTGGATGCCCATGAGCGCGGCGGCGAGCCGGGCATCGAGCCTGCGGTCCCAGTGGACGTGCGAGCCGAGTCCGACCGGCACGCCGTACGCCAGCACCTCGACGACCCCGCCGAGGGTGTCGCCGTCCTTGTGGGCCTGGTCGATCTCCGCGACCATCGCCTTGCTCGCGTCGGCGTCCAGACAGCGCACCGGGTCGGCGTCGAGCCTCGCCACGTCGGACGGCTCCGGGTAGACCCCGTACGGGGCCTTCGCCGCGGCCAGCTCGACGACATGGGAGACGATCTCGATCCCGGCCGTCTCCTTCAGGTACGAGCGCGCCACGGCGCCGAGCGCCACCCGCGCGGCCGTCTCCCGGGCGCTGGCGCGCTCCAGTACGGGACGGGCCTCGTCGAAGCCGTACTTCTGCATGCCCGCGAGGTCCGCGTGACCGGGCCTGGGCCGGGTCAGCGGGGCGTTGCGCGCGAGCTGGGCCAGCTCCGCGGGGTCGACCGGGTCGGCCGACATGACCTGCTCCCACTTGGGCCACTCGGTGTTGCCCACCATGATCGCGACGGGCGAGCCCATCGTCAGGCCGTGCCGTACCCCGCCGAGGAAGGTGACCTCGTCCCGCTCGAACTTCATCCGGGCACCGCGGCCGTAGCCGAGGCGGCGCCGGGCCAGGTGGTCCGCCACCATCTCCGTGGTGATGGGCACACCGGCGGGAAGACCCTCCAGCGTCGCCACGAGTGCGGGTCCGTGGGACTCCCCCGCGGTCAGCCAGCGCAACCTGCTCAACGGTGCTCCTCATACTCGCGCGCGCCCGAAACGACAACGGCGAGACCGGGTGCGCGTCCCTGGCCCGCCTTGTCCGATTCTCCCACGACGGGGACCGGCGGCGGGCAGCGGTCCGCAGACCGGACCACCGCGTCCGACGGGCCGGACGTAGTGGCCCGGTCCGCGTCAGCCGAGCGCCGCGGTGCCGGCCTCGCGCATCACGTCGAGCGGCGCGGGCGAGCGGCCCGTCATCAGTTCCACCTGGAGCGCCGCCTGGTGGACCAGCAGATCGAGCCCGCTCACGAGGGCTCCGCCGCGCCCGGACCAGGCCGCCGCGAGCGGCGTCGGCCACGGCTCGTACAGCACGTCGAAGAGGGTGCCCGGCGCCCCCGGGACCGCGTCGGCGAGCACATCGGCGGTGCCCGCCGGGGTGGTGGCGATCACCAGCGGCGCGCCCAGCGCTCCGTCGGCCTCCGCCCAGTCGGCGATCCGGACCTCGACCCCGAGCCGCTCGCCCCAGCCGCGCATCTCGGTGGCGCGGGCCTCGCTGCGCACGTACGCGGTGACGGGGCCGGCGCAGACCACGGCGAGGGCCGCGAGCGCGGACGAGGCGGTCGCGCCCGCCCCGAGGATCGCCGCCGTCTCCACCTTCTCCACGCCACGCTCGCGGAGCGCGGCGATCATGCCGGGGATGTCCGTGTTGTCGCCGGTGCGCCGGCCGCCCTCGCCGAAGACGACCGTGTTGACCGCCTCCACCGAGGCCGCGGTGCCGGTGATCTCGTCCAGCAGCGGGATGACGGCCCGCTTGAGCGGCATGGTCAGTGACAGCCCCGCCCAGGAGGGGTCGCCCCGCACCTCTTCGAGGAATCCGGGGAGCCCGGCCTCGTCCACCTCGAACCGACCGTACGACCACTGGTCCAGGCCGAGCGCCGCGTACGCGGCGCGGTGCAGCGCCGGGGAAAGGGAATGAGCGATGGGCGATCCGAGGACCGCCGCTCGCCGTGGTGACATCACTGTTTCTTGCTTTCCCTCTCGTACTCCTGGCGGTTCGCCTCGTGCTCCTCGTTGGTGACGGCGAAGAGCGTCCTGTCCGAGGTGACCGAGACGAAGTAGTACCAGGGACCGTCCGCCGGGTTGATCGCCGAGTGCAGGGCGTCGGCGCCCGGGTTGCCGATCGGACCGGGCGGCAGGCCCTTGATGTCGTACGTGTTGTACGGGTCCTTGATCCTGCGCAGGTCGTCGACCGCGCCGAGATCCAGCCTGCTCTGGCTCTTGATGTAGTTGACGGTGGAGTCGAACTCCAGACGGCCGACGGTCTCGGTGTTCTCCGGCTGCAGCCGGTTGTAGACGACGCGGGCGACCTTGTCGAAGTCGTGCTTGTACTTGCCCTCCGCCTGGACGAGGCTCGCGACGGTGATCAGCTGGAGCGGCGACTTCAGCTTCAGCTTCTTCGCCTCGGCTTCGAGATTCTGTTTCTCGTATTCGACCTTGGCGCGGGCGACCATCTTCTTGAGGACGGTCTCCGGCTTCGTCCCCTTCGCGACCGGGTAGCTCGCCGGGAAGAGGAATCCCTCCAGCGGATCCTTTATATCCCTGTTGTCGTTGGCCCAAGTCGGGAGACCCAGGTTCTTCGCCTGCGCCTTGGCGACGGCCGCCGTCTCGCCCTTCTTGAGTCCGAGCCGCTTGTCGATCTGCTCGTAGACGAATTCGTTGCGCTTGCCCTCGGGGAAGATCAGCGCGTTCCGGCTGCTCGGACTGAGCATCTTCGTGACCGCGTTCCGCGCCGACATCTCCTTGCCGAGAATGTAGACGCCCGCCTGGATCGTATTTCCCTTGGGGTTCTGCTTCTGTGCGGCGACGAAGGCGCGCTGGCTCTTCACCACGCCGTTCTTCACCAGAATGGCGCCGATCTCATAGCCGCCGGCGCCCGACGGAATTTCCACCTCGACATCGCCGGAGCCCGCGCCCGCAAAGTCCGGCGGCGGGCCGAATTTGCTCTCCCAGAACTGGTAGCCGACATAGCCGATACCGCCGGCGCCGCCGATGAAGACCACGGCGACGACCAGGCAGGCCGTGCCGTTGCGGCTCTTCTTTTTCTTCTTCGTCTTGCCGCGGCGCTCGCGGCCCTCGCCGCCGCGGCCCTCGCCGCCGTCGTCGTCCCCGTCGCCGCCCTCACCGGTGAAGAAGGGGTGCTTCTCCTTCTCCGGCGTGTCCGCCTCGGCCTCGGCCGGATCGGGTTCGGCCTGGGGCTCGGGGTCGGGCTGCCGCCGGCCGGGGGGCTGCGGGGGCGGGTAGGCGTCGGGGGTGCCGTAGTAGTCGTGGTTCTCCGCGTAGTTGCCGTGCTCACCCGCGTAGGGGGCCGGGGCGGTGGCCCCGTACGGCATCGCGGCCTGCTGGCCGTTGTCCCAACCGCTGTTGTACTGCGGGTCGTTGTACTGCGGATCGGCGTACTGCTGCTGGGGGTGGTGCTGCGGGTGCTGCTGGCCGCCGTACGGCCCCTGCTGCGGCTGCTCCTGGTACTGCGGTTGCTGCTGCGTGCCGTACTGCTGGCCGCCGTACTGCTGAGCACCGTACTCGGGCTGACCGCCCTGGTACTGAGGGTGCTGCGGCTGCTGCGGGTACTGCTGCTGGTACGGGTCCTGCGTCCCCCCGTACTGCGCCTGCGCCTGCGACTGCTGCGGGTACTGCTGCTGCCCTCCGTAGGAGGAACCGCTGCCGTCGGTGGCCTGCTGTGCCGCCCACCCCGAGTCCCCGTACAGAGGGTCCCCGGGGTGCCACGGTGCGGAGCCGGGGCCCCGGCCATAGTCAGTCATCGATCCCCTTGAGCCGCGAGGCGCGGCCGCTGACCGCAGTGGCACGGCGTCCGTTTCGCCTCTTTGCTGTGCGGTGGCTGTTCGAACACCGCCGCATCGCGCGGAACGTTACCGTACCGCGATCAGATGACCACTTCGACGCTCTCGCCGGGAGGATTACCTGATACCCGTTCGGCCTCCAGCGCGCTCTGGAGGATGACAACTGCCGCCACTTGGTCGATAACGGACCGCCCTTTCTTGGACTTAACGCCCGAAGCGCGCAGCCCTTGACTGGCCGTCACTGTGCTCATCCGCTCATCGACCAGTCGTACCGGCACGGGTGTGATGCCCCGCGCCAGCTCCTGGGCGAACACCCGCACCTTCGCGGCGGCCGGCCCCTCTCCCCCGTTGAGGGAGCGGGGCAGCCCGACCAGTACTTCGACGGGTTCGTACTCCTCGACGATCCCCCGCAGCCGCCGGTGGGCGGCCGGGACGTCGCGTCCCGGCACGGTCTCCACCGGCGTGGCGAGGATCCCGTCGGGGTCGCACGAGGCGACCCCGATCCGGGCGTCCCCGACGTCGATCGCGAGCCGGCGTCCTCTGCGCATACCGCTCATGCGGTGCCCGCCCCTCAGGCGGTCTCGGCGACGAGGCGCTCGACGGCGGCGACGGCGTCCCCGATGGCCGCCGGGTTCTGGCCACCGCCCTGGGCGACGTCCGGCTTGCCGCCGCCTCCGCCTCCGAGGGTCTTGGCGGCGGTACGCACCAGGTCACCGGCCTTGAGCCCGCGCTCGCGGGCGGCCTCGTTGGTGGCGATGACCGTCAGCGGACGGCCGCCGGCCGTGGTGAACAGCGCCACGACCACCGGCCGGTCGCCACGGATGCGACCGCGCACGTCGAGGACGAGCTTGCGCAGGTCGTCGGCCGAGGTGCCGTCCGGGACCTGCCCGGTGACCAGCGCCGTGCCCCGTACGTCCTTGGCGGAGTCGGCCAGTCCGGCGGCGGCGGCGAGCACCTTCTCCGCGCGGAACTTCTCGATCTCCTTCTCGGCGTCCTTGAGCTTGCCGAGCATCCCGGCGATCTTCTCGGGGAGTTCCTCGGAGCGGCCCTTGACCAGTTCCTGGAGCTGGGCGACGACACTGTGCTCCCTGGCCAGGAAGTTGTACGCGTCCACTCCGACCAGGGCCTCGATACGCCGCACCCCGGAGCCGATCGACGACTCGCCGAGCAGCTTCACCAGGCCGAGCTGGGCGGTGTTGTGGACGTGCGTGCCGCCGCACAGCTCCTTGGAGAAGTCCCCGATGGTGACGACCCGGACCCGCTCGCCGTACTTCTCGCCGAACTCGGCGATGGCGCCCTGCTTCTTGGCCTCGTCGATCGACATGACCTCGGCCTGGACGTCCAGCTCCCGGGCGAGCACCTCGTTGATCTTCTGCTCGACGTCGAGGAGCACCGTGCCCGGTACGGCGGCGGGCGAGCCGAAGTCGAAGCGGAAGCGGCCCGGGGAGTTCTCCGAACCGGCCTGGGCGGCCGTCGGACCGAGGGCGTCGCGCAGCGCCTGGTGGGTGAGGTGGGTGGCGCTGTGGGCCCGGGCGATGGCCCGGCGGCGGTTCAGATCGATGGCGGCGTACGCGGAGGCGCCCACCGTCACCTCGCCGACCTGCACCGTTCCCTTGTGCACGGAGACACCGGGGACGGGCTGCTGGACGTCGTGGATCTGGACGACGGCGCCGCTGTCGAGCCGGATCCGGCCCTGGTCGGCGAGCTGGCCGCCGCCCTCGGCGTAGAAGGGCGTGCGGTCGAGGACGATCTCGACGTCGTCGCCCTCGGTGGCGGCGGGCGACGGCACCCCGTCGACGAGCAGGCCGACCACGGTCGACTCGCCCTCGGTGGCGGTGTAGCCGGTGAACTCGGTGGAGCCGCCGGCGTCGGCGACCGAGCGGTAGGCGGAGAGGTCGGCGTGGCCGGACTTCTTGGCCTTGGCGTCGGCCTTGGCCCGCTCCCGCTGCTCCTTCATGAGCCGCCGGAAGCCCTCCTCGTCCACGGAGAGGCCCTGTTCCGAGGCCATCTCCAGGGTGAGGTCGATGGGGAAGCCCCAGGTGTCGTGGAGCAGGAACGCCTTGTCGCCGGGGAGCACCTGGCCACCGGCGGCCTTGGTCTCGGTGACGGCGGTGTCGAGAATGTTCGTGCCGCCCTTGAGGGCCTTGAGGAAGGCGGCCTCCTCGGCGAGGGCGACGGTCTCGATGCGCTTGCGATCGGTCTCCAGCTCCGGGTACTGCTCGCCCATGGTCCTGATGACCACGTCGACCAGGGCGGCGACGACCGGCTCCGTGGCGCCGAGCAGGCGCATGTTGCGGATGGCGCGGCGCATGATGCGGCGCAGGACATAGCCGCGCCCCTCGTTGCCCGGGGTGACGCCGTCGCCGATGAGCATCGTGGACGTACGGATGTGGTCGGCGACCACGCGCAGCGAGACGTCCGAGCCGTGCTCGGCGCCGTAGCGCACGCCGGTCAGCTCGGTGGCCTTGTCCATGACGACCCGGAGCGTGTCCGTCTCGTACATGTTCTGTACGCCCTGGAGGATCATGGCGAGACGTTCGAGACCGAGACCGGTGTCGATGTTCTTGGAGGGCAGCTCACCGAGGATCGGGAAGTCCTCCTTGCCCTCCCCGGCGCCACGCTCGTACTGCATGAAGACCAGGTTCCAGATCTCCACGTAGCGCTCGTCGTTGACGGCGGGACCGCCCTCGACGCCGAACTCGGGGCCCCGGTCGTAGTTGATCTCCGAGCAGGGGCCGCAGGGGCCCGGCACGCCCATGGACCAGTAGTTGTCCTTCTTGCCGAGGCGCTGGATGCGCTCGGCGGGGACGCCGATCTTCTCGCGCCAGATCTGCTCGGCCTCGTCGTCGTCGAGGTAGACGGTGACCCACAGGCGCTCCGGGTCCAGTCCGTAGCCGCCGTCCGCCACGGAGCTGGTCAGCAGCTCCCAGGCGTAGGTGATGGCGCCTTCCTTGAAGTAGTCGCCGAAGGAGAAGTTGCCGCACATCTGGAAGAACGTGCCGTGCCGGGTGGTCTTGCCGACCTCTTCGATGTCCGGGGTACGGACGCACTTCTGCACGCTGGTGGCCCGGTCGAACGAGGGCTTGACCTCGCCGAGGAAGTACGGCTTGAAGGGCACCATGCCCGCCGGGACCAGCAGCAGAGTCGGGTCGTCCGCGATGAGCGACGCCGAAGGGACGACGGTGTGACCGCGCTCCTCGAAGAAGCTCAGCCAGCGGCGACGAATTTCAGCCGACTCCATCAGTGGTCCTCATTCCGGTTGTGCGGGTTGTAGGAGTGCGTGGTCGTGGTTCTGCGGGGGTGCTCGATCGCGGCGAGCCTGCGCGGGGCGGGCAGCGCGTGGTCCGCCGGTGCGTCCAGGCCCAGTGCCTCACCGAGCTCGGCCTCGCGCCGCACCATTCCGGAGCGTACGTCGACGGCGAACTCCCTGACCTTGTGTCCGGCGTCGATCGCCTTGTTCGCCGCCTGGGCGGCGAGGCTCTCCGGGGTGAGCTGCTTGAGCTTACGGTTGACCTTGGCGGTGGCCCAGACGCCGGCTGCGGCGCCCGCGGTGAACCAGAACGTACGGCGGAACATCGCTGCGGTCAGCCCTTCTTCTTCCTGAGCCGGGCGGCGGGGAGCGCCCGGCCGACGACGACCGTACGGCGGGTGGCCCGCTCCGTGGGCTCGCTCCCGGCGGCGGGCGCGCCCCGGCGTCCCATGGCCTGGCGTACGCCGTAGCCGAACGCCGCGACCTTGACGAGGGGGCCACCGAACGTCGAGGCGACCGTGGTGGAGAGCGCCGAGGCGTTCGAGGTGACTTCCTGGACGTCCGACGCGATCGCGTCGACCCGGTCGAGCTGGGTCTGCGCGGACCGGACCGTCGCGGACGCGTCCGCGAGCAGGGGGACCGCCTGTTCGGTGATGTCCGCCACCAGCCGGGTGGTCGCCTTGAGCGTCTGGGCCAGCCTCACCAGCACCACGGCGAGGAAGGAGACCAGGATGGCCCAGAACACGGCCACCAGGATTCCGGCAACCTCTCCACCGGTCACGCCGCACCGCTCCCTGATCGTCGAACGCCCCTGGCAGCGGGTCACTGACACGACAGAAGGTCACTGACACCTGACAGGCGACTGGAAAGTCGTCCTCCGACCTTATCGCGCCGACGCCCCCGCCCCGTACCGGATTAGAGGTCGCGCGGACAGGTGGGAGGGTCCACGCGAAAGCCCGCCGGCTCTCCGTCCGCGAGGGGCGGGGAGACGGCGGGCCGAAGCGTGGTGGAGCTACCGCGTCCGGGTCAGCGGGCGTAGTACTCGACGACGAGCTGCTCGTCGCAGATGACCGGGATCTCCTTGCGGTTCGGGTCGCGGTCCAGGCGGAAGGCCAGCGCCTTCAGGTTGACCTGGAGGTAGCGCGGGGTCTCGCCCTCCGTGTCGTAGCCACCCTCGCGGGCGACCTGGAAGGGGACCTTGTCGCGGCTGCGCTCGCGGACCATCACGACGTCGTCGGGACGGACACGGAACGACGGCTTGTCGACCTTGCCACCGTTGACCTCGATGTGACCGTGCACGACCATCTGACGGGCCTGGTAGATGGTGCGGGCGATGCCCGACCGCAGGACGAGCGCGTCGAGACGGCGCTCCAGCTCGACGACCAGGGCCTCGCCCGTCTTGCCGCCGGCCTTCTTGGCGCGGTCGTAGGCGCGGGCCATCTGGCGCTCGCTGATGTCGTACTGGGCGCGCAGGCGCTGCTTCTCCAGCAGACGGACCTTGTAGTCACTGTTCTGCTTGCGTCCACGACCGTGCTCACCCGGCGGGTAAGGACGGGCCTCGAAGTACTTGACGGCCTTGGGCGTCAGGGCGATACCGAGCGCACGCGACTTCTTGACCTTGGGACGCGACTGGTTAGGCACGTTCTCCAGACCTCCGTTGTAGGTTAGGTTAGGCTCACCTTACTTAAGGAGATCGCATGTCTCGCCCTGGGAACACCACGCGCATCACGGACATCACAGACAAGCTCGGCGCGCAGAGCGACGAATCGACGGAGGTCCGATCAGCTCATGGTCAGCCGCGTCCCAGCGGGCTTGAAATCGATCGGATGCCGTCAGCAGCCGAACGCACACGAACTCTCGTACAGGGTACATGCTCGGCGGTGCTGTTCATCCCCGGTCTGCACGGGGCCAGGTCCCCCTACCAGCTCATGCCCGACGTGCGGTCCGTGGGCCCGGACGGCGAGGTGTTCCTTGTCTTCGCGTCGGACTCCCCCGCGGTACGGGCCGCCACCCACGCGCAGGACGACGAACTCCACGCGGTGCTGGAGCTCACCGACGTCGCGCCCGTCTCCGTGCCCCACCGTATCCGCGGCCGGGCCTGGCTCTCCGGCTGGCTCACCCGCGAACCCGGCCTGGCGGACGCCGGCCGGATGACGCTGCGCCTGGAGATCGGCGAGGCGTGCGTGGACGACCTGTGGGGCGCCGAATCCGTGGAACCCGAGGACTTCGTGAAGGCCACCCCCGACCCGCTGGTGGAGCACGAGGCGGAGCTGTTGCAGCACCTCCACTCCGCGCACGGCGCCGAGGTACGGTCGCTGCGCGCGCTGCTCGGCGAGCGGACCGCGGCCGCCTCGGCCGCCGGGACCGCGGCCGTACCGGTGGGGCTCGACCGCTTCGGGCTGCGGGTGCGCTTCACCGGCGTCCGGTGCTTCGACGCCCGCTTCGACTTCCCCGAGCCGGTGCGGAACGTCAACGAGCTGCGCCACGCGATGCACACACTCTTCGACGCGGCCGCCCGCTGACCCGCGGCAGCGCCCGACCGGGCACCGCGGACGCCCGCGGTCCGGCACCGCCGGCGCCCGCCGGGAGACTCAGCCGCCGTCGCCGCGCAGCCGCTCGCGCACCTTGTCGACCACGTCCGCGTAACGCGCCTCCGCGCCGTACCGCGTGGGCTCGTAGTAACGCCTGCCGCGCACCGGCTCCGGCGCGTACTGCTGGGCCGCGATACCGCCCGGGACGTCGTGCGGATAGATGTAGCCCTGGGCATGGCCGAGCTTGGCCGCGCCCTTGTAGTGGCCGTCGCGCAGATGCGCCGGGACCTGGCCCGTCAGCCCCTTCTTCACATCCTCCAGGGCCGCCGAGATCGCGGTCGTGGCGGCGTTGGACTTGGGCGCGAGCGCCAGCGCGATGGTGGCGTGGCTGAGGGTGAGGGCGGCCTCCGGGAAGCCGATCATGGCCACGGCCTGGGCGGCGGCGACCGCGATCGGCAGCGCGGTCGGATCGGCGAGACCGATGTCCTCGCTCGCCGAGATCATCAGCCGTCTGGCGATGAACCGGGGATCCTCCCCCGCGTCGATCATCCGGGCCAGATAGTGCAGCGCGGCGTCCACGTCGGAGCCGCGGATCGACTTGATCAGCGCGCTCGCCACGTCGTAGTGCTGGTCGCCGTCCCGGTCGTACATCACCGCCGCGCGGTCGACGGTCTCCTCGACGGTCTGGAGGGTGATCTCCTTCTCGCTCTTGGCGAGCGCGGCGCCGGCCGCCGCCTCCAGCGCGGTCAGCGCCCGCCGGGCGTCGCCGCCCGCCACCCGCAGCAGATGCGCCTCCGCGTCCTCGGGCAGGGTGACGGCGTCCCCGAGACCACGCTCCTCGGTGAGCGCCCGCCGCAGCAGGGCGCGCAGGTCCTCGTCCGTGAGCGGTTCCAGCGTGAGCAGCAGGGAGCGGGAGAGCAGGGGGGAGATCACCGAGAAGTACGGGTTCTCCGTGGTGGCGGCGATCAGCGTCACCCAGCGGTTCTCCACCGCGGGCAGCAGGGAGTCCTGCTGGGCCTTGCTGAAGCGGTGGATCTCGTCGAGGAAAAGGACCGTTTCCTTGCCGAAGCCGCCGGAGGCCCGCCGCGCCCCGTCGATGACGGCGCGGACCTCCTTGACGCCCGCGGTGATGGCGGACAGCTCGACGAAGCGCTTGTTGGTGGCCTTGGAGACGACGTAGGCGAGGGTCGTCTTCCCGGTGCCGGGCGGGCCCCAGAGGATCACCGACGAGGGGCCCGCGGGGCCGCCGCCGCCCTCGCCCACCAGCCGGCGCAGCGGGGATCCCGGCTTCAGCAGATGCCTCTGGCCGACGACCTCGTCGACGACACGGGGGCGCATCCGGACGGCCAGGGGGCTGGCCGACGGGTCCTTCTCCTGGCGGTCTTCGGCGGCTGCGGTAAAGAGGTCGGGCTCCACGGGTGAAGCCTATGCCAGCCCACTGACAGAACTGACAGAGCTGTCGGCGCTGTCAGCTCGTCCAGAAGTCCCACCAGCGGGTCAGGATCAGCATCCCGATGATCCCGATGTGCAGCGCGGGCAGCACCCAGGTGAACTCGTCGAGGAAGCCGCGCAGCCAGCCGGGCGCGGGCAGCACCCGGTGGCGGATGTTGTGGGCGGTGACGTACCAGAACATCAGGATCGTGGCGACCCAGGCGAGACAGCACCACAGGCAGAGCGAGTTGATGTTGTACAGCGACTGGTACTGGAGCCAGGTGCAGAACCCGACGCCGAAGAGCGTCCCCGCGTTCAGCCCCAGCCAGAACCAGCCGCGGTAGCGGGCCCCGGCGAGCAGGCCCATGCCGATGGCGATGACCACGGAGTACGCGGCGAGCCCGAGCATCGGGTTGGGGAAGCCGAAGACCGACGCCTGGTCGCTCTTCATGATGTTGCCGCAGGACACCACCGGGTTCAGGCTGCACCCCGGAGTGAAATCGGGGTCCTCCAGCAGCTTGAACTTGTCGATCGTGATCACCCACGCGGCCAGCAGCCCCGCCGCGCCCGTGACGACCAGCAGCAGCGCGAACACGCGGCCGCCGCCGACCGCGCCGGGGATCTTCCCGTCCTCCCGGTCGGAGGAGACGTCGTCAACCGCAGCACTCGTCATATCGCCGTTCCATCGGTCAGGGGCCTGGGGCCTGTACGCGCAGGCTCATTCTGCCGTACAGGCTCCTACGACCGGCGTCCGCGGGGGATAAAGGCGCTTCAGGAGGGGCCGGGGCTCAGCTTCGGAAGGGGCCGGGGCTCAGCCGAGCCGCCGGGCCACCTCGGCCACCAGGATGTCGAGCGCGACCGCCGTCTGCTCGCCGCTCTCCATGTCCTTGAGCTGGACCACGCCCTCCGCGAGATCCCGCTCCCCCGCGACGAGCGTGTAGCGCGCGCCGGAGCGGTTGGCCGACTTCATCGCGCCCTTGAGACCGCGGCCGCCGAAGGCGAAGTCCGTCGCGATCCCGGCCGCGCGCAGCTCCGTGACGACGCCGAACAGCCGCCGCCGCGCCTCCTCGCCGAGCGGGATCGCGTACACGCTGGTGGCCGGCGGGATGTCCAGTTCGATGGACTCGGCCTCCAGGGCCAGGACCGTACGGTCCACGCCCAGCGCCCAGCCGACCGAGGGCAGCGCGGGGCCGCCGAGCATCTCGGAGAGGCCGTCGTAGCGGCCGCCGCCGCCCACCGCGGACTGCGCGCCGAGGCCGTCGTGGACGAACTCGAAGGTGGTGCGGGTGTAGTAGTCCAGGCCGCGGACGAGCTTCTCGTCGTCCTCGAAGGCGACGCCCTGGACTGTCAGCAGCTCCCGTACCTCTTCGTGGTACGCCTTGCAGGCGTCGCACAGGTAGTCGCGCAGCATCGGCGCCCCGACGAGCTGCTTCTGGACGTCGGCGCGCTTGTCGTCGAGCACGCGCAGCGGGTTGATCTCGATGCGGCGGCGGGTCTCCTCGTCCAGGTCGAGGCCGCGCAGGAAGCCCTGGAGGGCCTCGCGGTAGACGGGACGGCACTCCTTGTCGCCCAGCGAGTTGAGGAGGATGCGGAAGTTCCGCAGGCCCAGCGAGCGGTACGCCTGGTCGGCCAGGACGATCAGCTCGGCGTCGAGCGCCGGGTCCTCGACGCCGATCGCCTCGGCGCCGACCTGCGAGAAGTGGCGGTAGCGGCCCTTCTGCGGGCGCTCGTAGCGGTAGTACGAGCCGGAGTACCAGAGCTTTACGGGCAGATTGCCGGCCTTGTGGAGGTTGGCCTCCAGCGCGGCGCGCAGCACGGAGGCGGTGCCCTCGGGGCGCAGCGCGAGCTTGTCGCCGCCCTTGGTCTCGAAGGCGTACATCTCCTTGGAGACGATGTCGGTGGACTCGCCGACACCGCGGGCGAACAGCTCGACGTTCTCGAATCCGGGCGTCTCGACATAGCCGTAGCCGGAGTTCCTCAGCGGCGCGGCGATGGCCTCGCGTACGGCGAGGAAGGTCGCCGAGACGGGCGGGATCAGGTCGTAGGTGCCCTTGGGTGCCTGAAAAGTGCTCATGGAGATCGGTGTTTCACATTCCTCGTCGCGGAGCGGCGTGCGTGCCGTCTCCCTGGCCGGTGGCCACGTCCCGGAGATACGGGTTGGTGGCGCGCTCCCGGCCGATGGTCGTCTGGGGGCCGTGGCCGGACAGCACCACGGTCGAGTCGTCGAGCGGCAGGCACACGCGGCCCAGCGACGCCAGGATCTCGGCGTGGTCACCGCCGGGCAGGTCGGTGCGTCCGATGGAGCCGGCGAAGAGCAGATCGCCCGAGAAGAGGACCGGCGGGATGTCCGCGGCCTCGGGCATCGCGAAGGTCACCGACCCCTTCGTATGGCCGGGCGCGTGCGCGACGGTGAACTCCAGGCCCGCCAGCACCAGTCCGGCGCCGTCGGTCAGCTCCCGCAGGTCGTCCGGCTCGCCGACCGTCAGCTCGCCCATGAGCGGCATCCCGATCGAGCGGCCGAGGGCCTTCTCCGGGTCGCTCATCATGAAGCGGTCGGCGGGGTGGATCCACGCCGGTACGTCATGGGCGCCGCACACCGGGACGACGGAGGCGACATGGTCGATGTGTCCGTGGGTGAGGATGACGGCGACGGGCTTGAGGCGGTGCTTCCTGATCGTTTCCTCGACCCCTTGGGCGGCCTGGTGGCCCGGGTCGATGATCACGCACTCCTCACCCGCGGCGGGGGCGACCAGGTAGCAATTGGTCCCCCAGGCTCCGGCGGGGAACCCGGCAATGAGCACGATCGTCCTTATATGTCGTCCGGATATGTCGTCCGGGCACGTGGTCCGGCGGAGAATGCGGCAGTTCGGAGAGGATACCGGCGCTCCTCATTCCACAGCCAACCCATATACCGTACGCATCTGGTGCCCCTCCCGGAAAGATTTGCCCGGTCGTGGCACTGGTCAGGCCGGATGGGACCGAACAGGATCACACACAGACACGAGGAGTGGACCCGGTGGTCAAGAGCGATCAGCGGCGGCGGCAGCTCGCCAGGGAGAAGTTCGAGCGGCAGCAGCAGCGGCGGGTTGAGGCCCGGCAGAAGGCGAAGCGGCGTAACGCGATCATCGCCTCCGTGCTGGCCGTGGTGGTGCTCGCGGGAGGCGCGGCGTACTTCTCCGTCGGCCTGAGCGACGGCGACAAGCCGGAGAAGGACGACGCGGCGGCCGAGGCGAGCCCGTCGGCGGAGCCCTCGGAGAAGGCCGAGCCCGAGCCGAAGATGGCCATCGACCAGAACGCGAAGTACTCGCTGGACCTCAAGACGAGCCAGGGTGACATCGCGATCGCCATGGACGCGAAGAAGACCCCGCACACGGTGAACTCGTTCAAGGCGCTCGCCGACAAGGGGTACTTCGACGGCACGAAGTGTCACCGGCTGACCACCGAGGGCATCTTCGTGCTCCAGTGCGGCGACCCGAAGGGTGACGGGACCGGCGGCCCCGGCTACACGATCGAGGACGAGAACCTGACGGCTCTCGGCAAGGCCGGCGCGGACGGCAGCGTGACGTACCCGGCGGGCACGGTGGCCATGGCCAACACCGGCCAGCCGCACACCGGCGGCAGCCAGTTCTTCCTGGTCTACAAGGACACCAAACTGCCGCCCAGCTACACCCCGTTCGGCACCATGGACGACGCCGGGCTGAAGGCCGTGGAGGCCGTGGGGAAGGCCGGGGTGGACGGCGGGGCGAGCGACGGCGCGCCCAAGAAGGCCGTCACCGTGGAGAAGGTCACGGTCGACACGGCGTGACCCTGTGAATTTCGGCCGCGCTGAGTGCGGACAGCCGGGCGGCCGGTCGCCTAGATTGGCGTTGTGCAGGGCGGGCGCGGCCCGCCCCAGGAACTGTGGATGATGCCCGGGGGCCAATCCCCTCACGGGCATCAGGTGGAGGAGGCGCTGTGAGCAGCGACCCGTGGGGCCGTGTCGACGAGACGGGCACCGTGTACGTGCGTACGGCCGAGGGCGAGCAGGTGGTCGGATCGTGGCAGGCCGGCTCTCCGGAGGAGGCTCTGGCCTATTTCGAGCGCAAGTACGAGGGCCTGGTGGTCGAGATCGGCCTCCTGGAAAAGCGCGTGAAGACCACCGACCTGTCCGCGAAGGACGCGACGACGGCCATCGACCATCTGCGCGTTCAGGTGGACGAGCACCACGCCGTCGGCGATCTCGACGCGCTGCGGACGCGGCTCGACGCGCTGGTCGCCACGGTCGAGGCGCGCCGCGAGGAGCGCAAGGTGCAGCGGGCCAAGCAGACCGACGAGGCGCGTCACGCCAAGGAGGCACTGGTCGCCGAGGCGGAGGAGCTCGCGCAGAGCGACCAGTGGCGGTCGGCCGGTGAGCGGCTGCGGGCGCTCGTGGACACCTGGAAGGGCCTGCCCCGGCTGGACCGGAAGTCCGACGACGAGCTGTGGCACCGCTTCTCGCACGCACGCTCGGCGTTCTCCAAGCGGCGCAAGGCGCACTTCGCGGCGCTCGACGCGCAGCGCGAGGAGGCCCGTAAGGCCAAGGAGAAGCTGGTCGCCGAGGCGGAGTCGCTCTCCGGCTCCACCGACTGGGGCGGTACGGCGGCGCGCTACCGCGAGCTGATGACCGACTGGAAGGCGGCGGGCCGCGCGCAGCGCGACGCCGAGGACGACCTGTGGAACCGCTTCCGCGGTGCTCAGGACGTCTTCTTCGCGGCGCGCGGCGAGGTCTTCGCGGAGCGCGACGCCGAGCAGTCGGAGAACCTGAAGCTCAAGGAGGAGCTGGCGGTCGAGGCCGAGCGGCTGGTGCCGGTCACGGACCTCAAGGCGGCCCGGGCCGCCTTCCGCGCGCTGAACGAGCGCTGGGAGGCCATCGGCCACGTACCGCGCGACGCCAGGCCCAAGGTCGAGGCCCGGATGCACGCGGTGGAGCGGGCGCTCCAGGAGTCCGAGGAGAACGAGTGGCGCCGGACGAACCCGGAGGCCCGTGCGCGGGCCGCGGGTCTGACGGGCCAGCTCCAGGCGGCCGTGGACAAGCTGCGCGCGCAGATCGACGCGGCGCGCGCGGCGGGCAACAACGCCAAGGCCGACAAGCTGGCCCGGGAGCTGGAGGGCCGGCAGGCCCTGCTGGACCAGGCGCTCAAGGGCCTCCAGGAGTTCGGCGGCTGAGCCAACGGGCCGGACCGGCCGGAACAACGCGTACGGAGGGCGGCCCGGCAGTGGACTCCACTGCCGGGCCGCCCTCCGTGTGTACCCATGTCTGTGCGCTTGCGTGTGCGCCCGCTGTGGCCGCCCTCTGTACCCGTCTGTGTGCCCGTGCGTCGGCCGCGCTCAGGGCCTGCGGGCCGAGGTGACGCGGTAGACGTCGTAGACGCCCTCCACGCCCCGTACCGCCTTCAGTACGTGGCCCAGGTGCTTGGGGTCGCCCATCTCGAAGGTGAAGCGCGAGGTGGCGACGCGGTCCCGGGAGGTCTGGACGGCGGCGGAGAGGATGTTGACGTGCTGGTCGGAGAGGACGCGGGTGACGTCCGACAGCAGCCGGGAGCGGTCCAGTGCCTCGACCTGGATGGCGACCAGGAAGACCGAGGACTGGGTGGGCGCCCACTCGACCTCCTTGATCCGCTCGGGCTGCTGGGAGAGCGCGTCCACGTTGACGCAGTCGGCGCGGTGGACGGAGATGCCGCTGCCGCGGGTGACGAAGCCGATGATCGGGTCGCCGGGGACGGGCGTACAGCAGCGGGCGAGCTTCACCCAGACGTCCTCGACGCCCTTGACGACCACGCCGGGGTCGGCGTTGGAGCGGCGCTTGCCGCGGCTGTGGGAGGGCGGGGAGTTCTCCGCGATGTCCTCGTTGGCGGCCTCCTCGCCGCCGAGGGCCTGCACCAGCTTCTGTACGACGCCCTGCGCGGCCACATGGCCCTCGCCGATCGCCGCGTACAGGGAGGAGATGTCGGGGTAGCGCATCTCGTGCGCGAGGGTGACCAGCGAGTCCCCGGTGAGGATGCGCTGGATCGGCAGGTTCTGTTTGCGCATGGCCCGCGCGATGGCGTCCTTGCCCTGCTCGATCGCCTCGTCGCGGCGCTCCTTGGAGAACCAGGCGCGGATCTTGTTCCTGGCCCGGGGCGACTTGACGAAGCCGAGCCAGTCGCGCGAGGGGCCCGCCCCGGACGCCTTGGAGGTGAAGACCTCCACCAGGTCGCCGTTGTCGAGGGTCGATTCGAGCGGTACGAGCCGGCCGTTGACCCGCGCCCCTATGGTGCGGTGGCCGACCTCCGTGTGGACGGCGTACGCGAAGTCGACGGGGGTGGCGCCGGCGGGCAGCGCTATGACGTCGCCCTTGGGCGTGAAGACGAAGACCTCGTTGCGCGAGAGGTCGAAGCGGAGCGACTCCAGGAACTCGCTGGGGTCCTCGGTCTCCTTCTGCCAGTCCAGGAGCTGGCGCAGCCACGCCATGTCGTTGACGGTGTCCTGGCCCGCGCCCCGGCCGGCGCTCCTGGGGACGTCGGTGCGGACCTTGGAGGCGCCCGCGACGGCCTCCTGCTTGTACTTCCAGTGCGCGGCGATGCCGTACTCGGCGCGGCGGTGCATGTCGAACGTACGGATCTGGAGTTCGACCGGCTTGCCGTTGGGCCCGATGACCGTCGTGTGCAGCGACTGGTACATGTTGAACTTGGGCATCGCGATGTAGTCCTTGAACCGGCCGGGGACCGGGTTCCACCGCGCGTGGACGGTGCCGAGCGCCGCGTAGCAGTCACGGACCGTGTCGACCAGGACCCGGATGCCCACCAGGTCGTAGATCTCCGCGAAGTCCCGGCCGCGGACGATCATCTTCTGGTAGACGCTGTAGTAGTGCTTCGGCCGCCCGGTGACGGTGGCCTTGATGCGGGCCGCGCGCAGGTCCGACTGGACCTCGTCGGTCACTATGGCCAGGTATTCGTCGCGCTTGGGCGCGCGCTCGGCGACCAGCCGGACGATCTCGTCGTACATCTTGGGGTAGAGAATCGCGAAGGCGAGGTCCTCCAGCTCCCACTTGATGGTGTTCATGCCCAGCCGGTGGGCGAGGGGGGCGTAGATCTCCAGCGTCTCGCGGGCCTTCTTCTCCTGCTTCTCCCGCTTGAGGTACCGCATGGTGCGCATGTTGTGCAGCCGGTCGGCGAGCTTGATGACCAGGACGCGCGGGTCCTTGGCCATGGCGACGACCATCTTGCGTACGGTCTCGGCCTGCGCGGCCTCGCCGAACTTGACCTTGTCGAGCTTGGTGACGCCGTCGACGAGGAGCGCGACCTGGTCGCCGAAGTCGCGGCGCAGGGTGTCCAGGCCGTACTCGGTGTCCTCGACGGTGTCGTGCAGCAGCCCGGCCATCAGGGTGGCGGGGTCCATGCCCAGCTCGGCGAGGATCGTGGTGACCGCGAGGGGATGCGTGATGTACGGGTCGCCGCTCTTGCGCTTCTGTCCGCGGTGCCAGCGCTCGGCGACCTGGTACGCGCTCTCGATCTGGCGCAGCGTCGCGGTCTCGATCTTGGGGTCGTTCCCGCGTACGGTCCGCAGCAGCGGCTCCAGGACGGGGTTGTACGGCGAGGAGCGCTGCACCCCGAGCCGTGCGAGCCGGGCCCTCACCCGGTTGGAGGAGCCTCCGGAGCGCGGAGCGGCCGTGGCGCCGGGCTTGGGGGCGCTGACGGGGACGGCTGAGCGCTCGGGCGGCGCGGACTTCGCGGCGCCGCGGACGGGCTGCTCGGCGGCGACCGGGGCCTTGTTCCGGGGCACGGCGGAACCCACCGCGGCCTGGTCGGCGGGGTGATCGGGCGTCGCGGCGGCCAGTGGCTGAACCTCGTCTGGCAAGAGCGCTCCTCGTGCGGATCCAGGTCCCCCGGTCAGGCCCGGAGGTTCCATGGTATCGACCCCGGGCGTCCCTCTCGTCCCAAGGCCGGTCTCCCGGGTCCGGCCGGGCCCGGCTCCCCGGAACGCGGGACGGGCACCCGTCTGTTCCCGGGTGCCCGTCCTGCCGTGTTCGCATGCCCGCCGGAATCCGCGTTCCGGCGGCGCTCAGAGCGTGATCAGAGCCTCCAGCGGGGCCCCGCCGAGCGCGGGTGTCAGCCGCTCGCGGCCGCCCAGGAAGCCCAGCTCCATCAGGACGGCGACGCCCACGACCTCGGCGCCGGCCCGGCGGACCAGCTCCAGGGACGCCTCGGCCGTACCGCCCGTGGCGAGGACGTCGTCGATGACGAGGACACGGTCCCCGTGCTCCAGGTCCTCGGCATGGACCTCGATCTCCGCGGAGCCGTACTCCAGGTCGTACGCCTGCGACAGTGTCGCGCCGGGGAGCTTGCCGGCCTTGCGTACAGGAATGAACCCGACGCCCGCCCGGACCGCCACGGGGGCGGCGAGGATGAAGCCGCGCGCCTCCAGGCCGACGATCTTCGTCGCGCCGAACCGCGCGCAGAGCGCGGCGAGGGCGTCGGTCAGCGCCGTGAACGCCTTCGGGTCGGCCAGCAGCGGGGTGATGTCCTTGAACACCACGCCCGGCTTCGGGTAGTCGTCCACATCACGGATGCGGCTGAGCAGCAGCTCCTGGACGCCGGTGTCGGTCATCGACGCCTCCCCGAGCCCGAGGGGCGGCCCCGGCCGCCGCGGCCGCGCTGGCCCGCCACGGCGGGTGCCGGAGCGCCCGTGACGCCGTCCTGCGGGCCGTCGTCGGCGGTGTCGTCACCGTCCGCGGCGGAGCCGTTCAGTTCGCCTTTGGCGGCGGCCGCCGCGCGCTTGGCGAGCACCCGCTTCTTCAGCGCCTTGATCTGCGGGTCGCGTTCCTTCAGGTCCGCGACGAGCGGTGTGGCGATGAAGATCGAGGAGTACGCGCCGGCGGCGAGGCCGACGAAGAGCGAGAGCGAGATGTCGTTCAGCATGCCGGCGCCGAGGAAACCGCCACCGATGAAGAGCAGCGCGCCGACGGGCAGCAGGGCGACCACGGTGGTGTTGATGGACCGCACCAGCGTGCTGTTGATCGACCGGTTGGCGACCTCGCTGTAGGTCCAGCGGGTCTGCTTGGTGATCCCCTGCGCCCCCTCCTTGAGGCTGTCGAAGACGACGACCGTGTCGTAGAGGGAGTAACCGAGAATGGTCAGCAGACCGATCACCGTGCCCGGGGTGACCTCGAAGCCGACCAGGGTGTAGACGCCGACGGTGATCGTGAGGTCGTGGATCAGGGCGATGAGCGCGGCGGCCGCCATCCGCCATTCGAAGGCGATGGCCAGATAGATCACCACCAGGACCATGAAGATCCCGAGGCCCATCCACGCCTTGTTGGCGATGGTCGCGCCCCAGCTCGGGCCGACCAGGTCCGCGTTGATCTTCGCCTCGTCGACCTTCAGGTCCTTGGCGAGCTGGACCTTCACGGCGTCGGCCTGCTTGGTGTCCAGCTCCGTGACCTGGATCCGCATGCCGCCGTTGCCGAGCTTCTGGACGATCGCGGCGTGTCCGGACGCGGCCTGCGCGTCCTCGCGTGCCTGGACCTCCGAGACGCTCGTGCTCGGGATGGTGAAGACGGCACCGCCCTTGAACTCGATGCCCATGTTGAGCCCGCGCACCGCCAGGGCCGCGATGGCCGTGATGGTGATCAGGATCGAGATTCCGTACCAGATCTTGCGCTTCCCGATGAAGTCGTAGCCGACTTCGCCGCGGTAGAGCCGGGCGCCGAGATCGCCGAGTCGGGACATCTCACGCCTCCTTCGGGTCGGTGGGGGCGCTGACACGGCGGGCGCGGCGCAGGGGCGGCTTGGCACCGAGGCGCTTCGGGTCCAGGCCGGACCACGAGTGGCCGCTGGAGAAGAACTTCGTACGGGCCAGGATCGTCATGACGGGCTTGGTGAAGAAGAACACCACGACCACGTCGAGAAGCGTGGTCAGCCCGAGGGTGAACGCGAAGCCCTGGACCTTGCCGACGGTGACCAGGAACAGCACCGCCGCGGCGAGGAACGACACGAAGTCGGAGACGAGGATCGTGCGCCGGGCGCGCGGCCAGGCCCGTTCCACGGCGGGGCGGAGCGAACGGCCCTCGCGGATCTCGTCCCGGATGCGTTCGAAGTACACGATGAACGAGTCCGCGGTGATACCGATGGCGACGATGGCGCCGCATACCGCGGGGAGGTTCAGCGCGAAGCCGATGCCGGGGCCGAGGAGCGACATGATCGTGTACGTCATGATGCCGGAGGCGCCGAGGCTGAGGATGGCGATCGCGGAGAGACCCCGGTAGTAGGCCACCAGGTAGATGATGACCAGGGCGAGGCCGATCGCACCGGCGATCAGACCGGCTTCGAGCTGCTCACCGCCGAGCGCGGCGGTGACCGTCGTGACGGACTGCTCCTGGAACGTCAGGGGCAGCGCGCCGTACGACAGGATGTTGCCCAGGTCCTGGGCGGACTGCTGGGTGAAGCTGCCGGAGATCTCGGCGCTGCCGCCGAGCGTCTGGCTCACCGAGGGCGCGGAGACCACGTTGCCGTCGAGCACGATGGCGAACTGGTTCATCGGCGCCTGCTGCTGCGAGAGCTTGCCGGTGATCGACTGGAACTTCTTCGTGCCGGCGCCGGTGAAGTCCATCGTGACGATCCACATGCCACGCTGCTGGTCGAGGACGCCCTTGGCGTCGTCGACGTCCGTGCCTTCCAGCTCGGCCGGGCCGAGGACGTACTTCTCCCACTCGCCGCCGGAGTTCTGGCCGCAGGCGACGATGGTGTCCTTGGGCGCCGCGCTCTGGTTGACCTCGGTGCGGGCCTTCTCGTTCGTGCAGTCCAGCTCCGTGAACTTCTTCTCCAGGGCGGCGGTGGCCGCGTCGCTGGAGGGGCTCGCGGACGGCGCGGGGGCGCCGGAGTCCTTGTCCGACGGCTTGTCGGAGGACTTGTCGGACGGATTGTCCGAGCCGGAGGCGTCGGGCGACGGCGAGGCGTCCGCCTTCAGGGCGTCCGTCACGGCGCGGCCCTGGGCGGTGGCGCTCGCGTCGGGGGACGCGGTCGAGCCGGTCGAGCCGTCGCCGGCCTTCTCATCCGCCTTCTCGCCGGCCTTGTCCCCGGTGGAAGCGCTGGTCGACGAGGAGGGAGCGGCGCTCGGCGAACCGCTGCCGGAGGGCTGCGGGGTCGTCGGGCTCCCGGCGGCGACGGTCAGCACCGGCCGGAAGTAGAGCTGGGCGGTGGTGCCGACCTGCTCACGGGCCTGCTTCTCGTTCGTGCCCCGGGGGATGTTGACGATGATGTTCTCGTTGCCCTGGGTCTGAACCTCGGCCTCCGAGACACCAAGACCGTTGACGCGCCGCTCGATGATGCTGACGGCGGTGTCCATGTTGGTCTTGTTGATCGCGTTCGGCTTGCCCGGCGTGTTCTTCGCCTGGAGCGTGATGCTGGTGCCGCCCGCGAGGTCGATCCCCAGACGTGGCGTGACATGGCCGGACCAGAACATCCCGCCCGTGAGGGCCACCATGGCAATCAGGAACAGCGCCAGGGTGCGGCCTGGCCTGCCTGGGGACCCCGCTTGCCTTCGGCCCTTATTGGGTGCTGCCACCTTCTCGTTTCTCCCTGTCCAACCGCCCCCACGCCGGGTGTGCGGGGGAGCGGCCACGAAGTGTTGTGGGGACCTGCCCCCGCGGAAATCGGCGCGACCGTGAGTCGCCGGGAGCCGTTGTGCGGCCCGTCGGCGCGGACCGGCTACTTCACGCCGGACTCGCCGTCGGTCTTCTCGGCCTTCTCGGCCTTCTCGGCCTTGTCGGCCTTCTCGGCGCTGTCGGCCTTGTCGGCGGATACGTCCTCGGACTTCGCGTCGGCGGGCTCGGCGTCCGCCGTGTCCGTGCCGTCCGCGGACCCGGCGTCCTCGGGCTTCTTGCCGAGGTCGATCCTGGCCTCGTCGGCGGGACCGGTCAGCGAGGAGGCGTCGTCGGGCACGATCGGCGTGTCGGAGTCGCTCGCCTCGTCGCCGTGCACGATGCGGTTGTACTCGTCGTCGTCGAGCACCGCGCCGATGGCGTTCTTCGCGTAGACGGCGTGGACGCCGGGAGCCACCTCCAGGAGGACCATGTCAACGTGCACCTCCTTGACGGTGGCGTACATGCCCCCGATGGTGCGGACGCCGGTGCCGGGCTGGATCTCGTCGCGCATCCGCGCGGCGGCCTCCTGCTTCTTCTTGGCGGACCGGGTCATCAGGAACATGGCCCCGATGAGCACGATGAAGGGGAGAAGGGTCACGAGACTCACGGGAGGGAACTTCCTTCGCACGACCGCGCTGTCGAGCGGCCTGGTATACGGGGGTGGGCATGCCGCGCCGGAAGGGCGGCATCGGCGGAGTCTAAGCGAGTCCGCTTCGTTGGAACAACGCCCAGCATCGCACCCGGGTTCCTGCCCATGCGCGTGTCCGTGCCGTCACGCCCCGAACAGGCCGGGTTGTCCGGCCGCTCCCGGTGCCTGCTGGGGCGGGACGAGCCCGAGGTGCGCCCACGCCGCGGGGGTGGCGACCCGGCCACGCGGGGTACGGGCGAGCAGTCCCTCCCGTACGAGGAAGGGCTCGGCGACCTCCTCGACGGTCTCGCGCTCCTCCCCCACCGCGACCGCCAGCGTCGACAGCCCCACGGGCCCGCCGCCGAAGAGCTTGAGCAGCGCCTGGAGCACCGCCCGGTCGAGCCGGTCGAGGCCGCGCGCGTCGACCTCGTACACCCCGAGCGCCACCCCGGCCACCTCACGGGTGATCCGGCCGTCCGCTCTGACCTGGGCGTAGTCCCGTACGCGGCGGAGCAGCCGGTTGGCGATACGGGGCGTGCCGCGGGAGCGTCCGGCGATCTCCGCGGCGCCCTCGGTGTCGATCTCCAGGTCGAGGAGCTGGGCCGAGCGGTGGATGACGCGCTCCAGCTCGGCGCTCTCGTAGAACTCCATGTGACCGGTGAAGCCGAAGCGGTCGCGCAGCGGGGGCGGCAGCAGTCCGGCCCGGGTGGTGGCGCCGACCAGGGTGAAGGGCGGCAGCTCCAGCGGGATGGCGGTGGCGCCGGGGCCCTTGCCGACGATCACGTCGACCCGGAAGTCCTCCATCGCCATGTAGAGCATCTCCTCGGCGGGCCGGGACATGCGGTGGATCTCGTCGAGGAAGAGGACCTCGCCCTCCTGGAGCGAGGAGAGGATCGCGGCGAGATCCCCCGCGTGCTGGATCGCGGGGCCGGAGGTGATGCGGATCGGGGCGTTCATCTCGGCGGCGATGATCATCGAGAGGGTGGTCTTGCCGAGCCCGGGCGCCCCGGAGAGCAGCACGTGATCGGCGGTGGCGCCGCGGGCGAGGGCCGCCTTGAGCACGAGGTCGAGCTGGACCCGTACCCGCTCCTGCCCGACGAACTCGTCCAGCGACTTGGGCCGCAGCGCCGCTTCGACGGCCTGGTCCTCGCCGTCCGCGGACGCCCCGACCAGCCGATCGGCCGCGTCCTGCGGCGCGGGGCCCGCGCCGGCGGTGTCGTCCCAGTTCACTCAGTCTCACCTCGGGAAGAGGGCGCGTACGAGAACGCCCGGATGGAGTACATCGAGGCGGGCCGGGAGCGGGCCCGGCCCGGCCGTGCTCAACGCGTGCGGTTGAGGCTCTGGAGCGCGGCGCGCAGCAGCCGGGGCACGGGCGGCTGCTCGCCGGCCGCGAGGGCCGCCTCGGCCTCCGGGGCGACCTGGGCGACCGCTTCCTCGGCTTCCCGGCCGGCGTATCCCAGGCCGATCAGCGCGGCGTGGAGCTGGTCGCTCCAGGAGGCGGCGGGCGCCCCGGTGGACTGCCGCCCCACGGTGGCGCCCAGCGGCGCGCCGAGCCGGTCCTTCAGCTCCAGCAGCAGCTTCTGGGCGCCCTTCTTTCCGATGCCGGGGACCGCCGTCAGCGCCTTCTCGTCGCCGGTGGAGACGGCGAGGCGCAGCGCGTCGGGGCTGTGTACGGCCAGCATCGCCTGGGCGAGCCGGGGCCCGACGCCGCTGGCGGTCTGCAGCAGCTCGAACACCTGGCGTTCGTCGTCGTCCGCGAAGCCGTACAGCGTGAGGGAGTCCTCCCGGACGACCAGTGAGGTGGCGAGCCTGGCCTCCTGGCCGACGCGCAGCGCGGCGAGGGTGCCGGGGGCGCACTGGACGGACATGCCGACGCCGCCGACCTCGATCACCGCGGTGGTCGGGGCGAGGGCGGCGACCTGGCCGCTGACGAACGCGATCATCGCGTGACCTTCCGGACGGGTGCGGAGGCGGGGACACGGGGCGCGCGGGCCGCGGCCTGCGCCTGCTGGAGGCGGTTCATGGCGGGAGCCCGCCAGATGTGGCAGATGGCCAGCGCGAGGGCGTCCGCCGCGTCGGCCGGCTTGGGCGGCGCGGCCAGCCGCAGCAGCCGGGTGACCATCGCGCCGACCTGCGCCTTGTCGGCCCGGCCGCTGCCGGTGACGGCGGCCTTGACCTCGCTGGGGGTGTGCAGGGCGACGGGGATGCCCCGGCGTGAGGCGCAGAGCATGGCGACCGCGCTGGCCTGGGCGGTGCCCATGACCGTACGCACATTGTGCTGCGCGAACACCCGCTCCACGGCGACGCGTTCGGGCCGGTGCTCGTCCAGCCAGGCGTCCATGCCCTGCTCGATGGCGACGAGGCGCGACCCGATCTCCGCGTCGGAGGGCGTACGCACCACGCCGACGCCCAGCATCGTCAGCGGCCGTCCCGCGACGCCCTCGACGACACCGATCCCGCACCGGGTCAGTCCGGGGTCCACAGCCAGCACCCGCATCGCGCCCCCACTCTCTCGGTCATACGTTCTCCCCCGGGGGAAGAAGCCCTGATCGGACCCTATCGGCCGGCACTGACAACGGCCGGACCGACATCGAGGAGGGGGGTGCGAAGGGCGGGGTCAGGCGTCGACCTTCTCCATCACGTCGTCCGAGACGTCGAAGTTGGCGAAGACGTTCTGGACGTCGTCGCTGTCCTCCAGGGCGTCGATCAGCTTGAAGATCTTGCGCGCCCCCTCCTCGTCCAGCTCCACCTGCATGGTGGGCACGAAGTTGGCGTCCGCCGAGTCGTAGTCGATGCCCGCCTCCTGGAGCGCGGTGCGGACCGCGACCAGGTCGGTGGCCTCGCTGAGCACCTCGAAGGACTCGCCGAGGTCGTTGACCTCCTCGGCGCCCGCGTCGAGCACCGCGCCCAGCACGTCGTCCTCGCCCAGCTCGCCCTTGGGGACGATCACGACGCCCTTGCGGTTGAAGAGGTACGACACGGACCCGGGGTCGGCCATCGAGCCGCCGTTGCGGGTCATCGCGACCCGCACGTCGGAGGCGGCGCGGTTGCGGTTGTCGGTGAGGCACTCGATGAGCACCGCGACACCGTTGGGGCCGTACCCCTCGTACATGATCGTCTCGTAGTCGGCGCCACCGGCCTCCAGGCCGGCGCCGCGCTTGACGGCCGAGTCGATGTTCTTGTTCGGGACCGAACTCTTCTTCGCCTTCTGGATGGCGTCGAACAGCGTCGGGTTGCCGTCGACATCCGCGCCGCCGGTGCGGGCCGCGACCTCGATGTTCTTGATCAGCTTCGCGAAGAGCTTGCCGCGCTTGGCATCGATCACGGCCTTCTTGTGCTTCGTCGTAGCCCATTTAGAGTGGCCGGACATCTGCCTGTCTCCTTCGCGTAACCGGTACTGCTCCCGTTCGGCAGCGATCCTACCGGGCGGAGGTCACTGTACGGAGCGCACCATGTCGGTGAAGAAACGGTGCAGCCGGTGGTCGCCCGTCAGTTCGGGGTGGAAGGACGTCGCCAGCGCGTTGCCCTGCCGTACGGCGACCACGTGCCCCCCGTACTCGGCGAGCACCTGGACCTCGGCCCCCACCGACTCGACCCATGGAGCGCGGATGAAGACGCCCTCCACAGGGCCGCCTTCGACACCGGCGACCTCAACTGCCGCCTCGAAGGACTCGTTCTGCCTGCCGAAGGCGTTGCGCCGGACGATCATGTCGATGCCGCCGACCGTCTCCTGACCCGACCGCGGATCGAGGATCTTCTCGGCGAGCATGATCATCCCCGCGCAGGTGCCGTACACCGGCATCCCGGCCCGGACCCGGGTGCGCAGCGGCTCCAGCATGCCGAAGAGCGCGGCCAGTTTGGACATCGTGGTGGACTCGCCACCCGGGATCACCAGGCCCTCGACCGCGGCCAGCTCCTCGGGGCGCCGTACGGCCCTGGCCACGGCGCCCGCCGCGGCCAGGGCGCTCAGGTGCTCCCTGACGTCACCCTGGAGCGCCAGGACGCCGATCGCGGGGGTGTTCATCACCAGCCGCGGTTCGCGTAGCGCTCGGCCTCGGGCAGCGTGTCGCAGTTGATGCCGACCATGGCCTCACCCAGGTCGCGCGACGCCTCCGCGATGACCTTCGGGTCGTCGTAGAACGTGGTGGCCTTCACGATCGCGGCGGCGCGCTTGGCCGGGTCGCCCGACTTGAAGATGCCGGAGCCCACGAAGACGCCCTCCGCGCCGAGCTGGCGCATCAGCGCGGCGTCGGCGGGGGTGGCGACACCGCCCGCGGAGAAGAGCACCACGGGCAGCTTGCCCAGCTCCGCGACCTCCTTCACGATCTCGTACGGGGCGCGCAGCTCCTTGGCCGCGGCGTACAGCTCGTTGTTGTCGCAGCCGCGCAGTCTGGCGATCTCGTTCTTGATCTGCCGCAGGTGCCTGACCGCCTCGACGACATTGCCGGTCCCGGCCTCGCCCTTCGAACGGATCATGGCCGCACCCTCGGCGATCCGGCGCAGCGCCTCACCGAGGTTGGTGGCACCGCAGACGAAGGGGGTCGTGAACGCCCACTTGTCCGAGTGGTTGACCTCGTCGGCGGGGGTCAGCACCTCCGACTCGTCGATGTAGTCGACACCCAGCGACTGGAGCACCTGGGCCTCGACGAAGTGGCCGATACGGGACTTCGCCATGACCGGGATCGACACCGCGCCGATGATGCCCTCGATCATGTCGGGGTCGGACATCCGCGCGACGCCGCCGTCCTTCCGGATGTCGGCGGGCACCCGCTCCAGCGCCATCACGGCGACCGCGCCGGCGTCCTCGGCGATCTTCGCCTGGTCCGGTGTGACCACGTCCATGATCACACCGCCCTTGAGCTGCTCGGCCATGCCGCGCTTGACGCGCGCGGTGCCGGTCTCGGGGTTCTGGGGCGTGGTGGACACGGGCGACCTCACAGACTCGTACGACGGGGAACTCCAGAGAACGCCCCGGAACCAGTCCACAGCAAGGGCCAATGGGAAGCCGGTGGATCGTTCAGGCCCCCGGCCGGTCCGCCAGCGCGACCGGCGGCTCGTCGTCCATCTCGAAGGCCAGCGGGAAGGGCGCGTGCCCCGCGAGCCGGAACCACCGCACCGCGCGGTGGCGCCGCAGCGCCCGGGCGGCCCGTACGGCGTCGTTGTGGAACCGCCGCGCCATCGGCACCCGCCGTACCGCGGCGGCGAGTTCCCCGGCGGCGTCCTCGCCCCCGGGCGCCTCCTGTACGGCCTCGACCTGGGCCGCCTCCCCGAACACGGCCCGCAGCGCCTGGCTCAGCTCACTCTCGGCGACCTCCCGCTGCTCCTCCTCGGCCTGCCGCGCCGCGTGCGCGGCCTGGTACAGCACGATCGACGCGGCCGGATCGAGCACCCCGGAAGTGGCCAACTCCTGCGCGACCGAGGCGCGCCGCAGCAACTGGGCGTCCAGCGCGGCCCGGGCGGCGTCGATCCGGGTGTGCAGCCGGTCGAGCCGGCCCGCGGTCCAACTGAGATAGAGCGCGATCGCGATGACGGCGACGGCGATCCAGACAAGGGTGGTCACGCAGGGCAGGGTACGCGGTACGGCCGCCTGGCCACCCACCTCGGCCCGGCCCGGTCCGGGCGGCGGACCCTACTCCCGCGCCAGCCCGAACCGCGCCCGCAGCCCCGTCCGTTCGTCCGCCGCCACCGACGCCGCCCCGTCCGTCACCGTCTCGTACACCGCGAGGATGTCCGCGCCGACCGTCGACCAGTCGAAGCGCCGTACGTGCGCGCTGCCCCGTTCGCGCAGTGCCGCGCGGCGGGCCGGGTCGCCCAGGAGGCGGACCGCGGCGCCCGCGAGCGCGTCCGCGTCCTCGTTGGTGAAGAGTTCCCCCGCCGCCCCGTGGTCCAGGACCTGCGCGAACGCGTCCAGGTCGCTGGCGAGCACCGCCGCGCCCGCCGACAGCGCCTCCACGAGGATGATGCCGAAGCTCTCGCCGCCGGTGTTGGGCGCCACGTACAGGTCGACGCTGCGCAGCAGTCTCGCCTTGTCCTCGTCGCTGACCATCCCGAGGAACTCGACGCTGCGGCGCATCTCCTTCGGCAGGGACTCCACCGCCTCCTTCTCGTCCCCGCGCCCCGCCACCAGCAGCCGGGTCTCCGGGTGGACGGCGAGGATCTTCGGGAGGGCCCGCATCAGCACCGGCAGCCCCTTGCGCGGCTCGTCGATGCGCCCGATGAAGCCGATCGTGCCGCCCTGCCAGGCCGGTTCCGTCCCGGCCTCGGCGAAGAAGTCGACATCGACGCCGTTCGGGATGACGACGGCGTCGCCGCCGAGGTGTTCCACCAGCGTGCGCCGCGCGTACTCGCTCACCGCGATCCGGGCGCTGATCTTCTCCAGCGCGGGCTGCAGGATCGGGTACGCCGCGATCATGGCGCGCGAGCGGGGGTTGGAGGTGTGGAACGTCGCGACGATCGGCCCCTGCGCCGCCCAGCAGGCCAGCAGGCCCAGCGACGGCGAGGCCGGCTCGTGGATGTGGATGACGTCGAACGTGCCGTCGTGCAGCCAGCGCCGCACCCGCGCCGCCGACAGGAAGCCGAAGTTGAGCCGGGCGACCGACCCGTTGTACGGGACGGGCACGGCGCGGCCCGCCGAGACGACGTACGGCGGGAGCGGTGTCTCGTCGTCCGCCGGGGCCAGCACGGAGACGTCGTGGCCGAGCCGGATGAGATGTTCCGCGAGGTCCCTGATGTGGAACTGGACGCCGCCCGGTACGTCCCAGGAGTACGGGCAGACGATGCCGATCTTCACTCGGGCCCCCGGTCCAGGTCCGCGACCCACAGCCGTTGCAGCATGTGCCAGTCCTCCGGGTGTTCGGCGATTCCCGCGGCGAAGGCGTCGGCCACCGCCTGTGTCATCACGGACGCCTTTTCCGCGCGGGTGCCTGTCTCCGGCACGGGGACGGGCGGGAAGACCTGCCCCCGCATCACCCGGGAGTCGTCGAACCACAGCGAGACGGGCAGCAGCAGCGCCCCGGTCTGCTGCGCCAGCAGCGACGGGCCTGCGGGCATCCGGGCCGTGTCCCCGAAGAAGTCGACCTCGATGCCGGACGCCGACAGGTCCCGGTCGGCGACCAGGGCGACGAGGCCGCCGTCCCGCAGCCGCCGGGCCAGGGTGCCGAAGGCGGAGCCCCCGGTGTGCGGCACCACCTCCATGCCCAGGCTCTCGCGGTAGGCGACGAACCGGTCGTACAGCGACTCGGGCTTCAGCCGCTCCGCTACCGTCGTGAACGGCACGCCGTGGGCCCGGGTGAGCCAGGCTCCCGCCAGATCCCAGTTGGCCATGTGCGGCAGTGCCAGGACGACGCCGCGCCCGGTGGTGAGGCCGTCGAAGAGCCGGTCGATGTCCTTGATCTCGACGCCGTCGCGCACCCGCTCCTCGCTCCAGGCGGGCAGCCGGAACGACTCCATCCAGTACCGCATGTACGAGCGCATGCCCGCCTTGGAGAGGGCCGCCAGCCGTTCGGGACCGGCGTCGGGCACGACCCGCGCCAGATTGGACTCCAGGCGCAGCACGCTCGTGCCGCGCCGTTTCCACACGGTGTCCGCGATGGTCCTGCCGAGGGCTCCGGCCACGGGTTCGGGCAGCTTCTTGACCGTGCCCCAGCCGAGCCCGTAAAGCGCGTCGGTCAGCCGGTCGCTCGCCGCGCTCATGACGTGGCTCCACTCCCCCGGGCGTGGTCGGTCCCGGCGCGGTCGGCCGCCGCGGCCGCGTCGGCCTCCGCGGACTCGCGGCGTACGGTCACCACGCGCTGGCCGAGGGTCACCAGGCTGCCGGCGGCGACGATCCACAGCGCGATCGGCAGCAGGACGCCGATGCCGGGGACGCCGAAGGCGGCCAGCCCGGCGAGGCCGGCCGCGACGAGGGAGATGACCAGCCGCTCCGCGCGCTCGATCAGTCCGTTGACGGCCACCGGCAGCCCGATGGACTCGCCCCTGGCCTTCGTGTACGACACGACCTGGCCGCTGGCGAGGCAGAAGATGGCGACGGCGCACAGCGCGGTGTTGTCACCGTCGCCCGCGTACCAGAGGGCGAAACCGGCGAAGATCGCGCCGTCCGCGACCCGGTCCAGAGTCGAGTCGAGGAAGGCCCCCCAGCGGCTGGAGATGCCCGCCTGGCGCGCCATGTTGCCGTCGACGAGGTCGGAGAAGACGAAGACGGTGATGACGATCGTGCCCCAGAAGAACTCCCCGCGGGGGAAGAAGACCAGCGCACCCGCCACCACCCCGGCCGTGCCGATGAGCGTGACCGCGTCCGGAGTGACTCCTCGACGGAGCAGAAACGCCGCGAACGGTGTGAGGACACGCGTGAAGAATGCACGCGCGTACTTGTTCAGCATGGCCTTCCCGAGGTTCGGTGGGCCGAGGGCCCCTGTGGCCGACGGCTGGCCCACGGCGCCTGCGGCCCGTCGGCTGGCCCATCGTAGCCACGACCGTCACGGCGCAGCGCCGGGCACCCGGACCATGCCGCGTCGTACGACGTATGGACGCGCCATGGCGGGAGTGCGAAGCTCGAAGGACCACCGCGGGCATCGCCGGAGCTGCCGCGCGGCTCCCCCGGCCCGCCTCTCTCCATCCCCCTCCACCGCCCAGTCGGTGGACCCGATCGGGAGGCAGCAGTCATGGGTGATAAAGGCGGTAAAGGCGAAAAAATCGACAAGGAGCCCCCGCGCCCCGGGGCCGCCGGCAGGGCGACGGCGGCCGACCGGCCCGCGTCCGTACGGAACGTGGTGCTGGTGGGCCACAGCGGCTCGGGGAAGACCACCCTCGTCGAGGCCCTGGCGCTCACGGCGGGCGCGGTCAACCGGGCGGGCCGGGTCGAGGACGGCGCGACGGTCTCCGACTACGACGAGATCGAGCACCGCCAGCAGCGTTCCGTACAGCTCTCGCTCGTCCCGGTGGAGTGGGGCGGGTACAAGATAAATCTGCTGGACACCCCCGGCTACGCGGATTTCGTCGGGGAGCTCAGGGCCGGTCTGCGCGCCGCGGACGCGGCCCTTTTCGTGGTGTCGGCGGCCCAGGAGGCGGACGCCGTGGCGGGGGCGACCCGGGCGGTCTGGGAGGAGTGCGCGGCGGTCGGGATGCCGCGCGCCATCGTCGTCACCCATCTCGACACGGCGCGCACCGGCTTCGACGAGATGACGCGGCTCTGCGCGCGGATCTTCGGCGGGGACGACCCCGACGCCGTACTGCCGCTCTATCTGCCGGTGCACGGCGCCGAGGGCCCGGACGGGCACGCGCCCGCCACCGGGCTGGTGGGGCTGCTCTCGCAGAAGGTCTTCGACTACTCCTCGGGGGAGCGGCGGGTGGGGCCGCCGGAGCCCGCGCGGCTCCCGGAGATCGCGGAGGCCAGGGACCGGCTGATCGAGGGGATCATCGCCGAGAGCGAGGACGAGACCCTCATGGACCGCTATCTGGGCGGCGACGAGGTCGATCTCAAGACGCTGATGGAGGACCTGGAGAAGGCGGTGACGCGCGGGGTCTTCCATCCGGTGCTCGCGGCGGCGCCCGCGCCGCCCGGCGCCCGGCAGGGGCTGGGCACGGTCGAGCTGCTCGATCTGATCACCGGCGGCTTCCCGACGCCGCTGGAGCGCCCGGCGCCCGCCGTCACCACCCCGCTCGGCGCCCCGCGCCCGGAGATCTGCTGCGATCCGGGCGGCCCGCTGGTCGCCGAGGTCGTCAAGACCGCCTCGGACCCCTACGTGGGCCGGCTCTCGCTCGTACGGGTCTTCTCGGGGACCCTGCGCCCCGACGAGACGGTGCACGTGTCCGGGCACGGGCTCACCGACCGGGGGCACGAGGACCACGACGTGGAGGAGCGGGTCGGCTCGCTCTCGTCACCGTTCGGCAAACAGCAGCGGGCGCTGGCGCACTGTGTCGCGGGCGATCTCGCGTGCGTGGGGAAGCTGTCCCGCGCGGAGACCGGGGACACGCTCTCCGCGAAGGACGATCCGCTGCTGATGGCGGCGTGGACGATGCCCGACCCGCTGTTGCCGCTCGCCGTGCGGGCGCACAGCAAGGCGGACGAGGACCGGCTGTCCCAGGGGCTGGCCCGGCTGGTGGCGGAGGACCCGACGATGCGGCTCGAACAGAACCCGGACACCCATCAGGTGGTGCTCTGGTGCCTGGGTGAGGCGCACCGGGACGTGGCGCTGGACCGGCTGCGCGGCCGGTACGGGGTCCAGGTGGACGCCGTACCGTTCCGGGTCGCCCTGCGGGAGACGTTCGGCGCGAGCGCCACGGGACGCGGCCGCCATGTGAAGCAGTCGGGCGGCCACGGCCAGTTCGCGATCTGTGAGATCGCGGTGGACCCGCTGCCGGCCGGGTCCGGTGTCGAGTTCGTCGACAAGGTGGTGGGCGGCGCGGTCCCCCGTCAGTTCATCCCCTCCGTCGAGAAGGGCGTGAGGGCCCAGGCGGCGCACGGCGTCGCGGCGGGCCATCCGCTGGTCGACATCCGGGTGACGCTGCTCGACGGGAAGGCCCACTCGGTGGACTCCTCCGACGCCGCGTTCCAGACGGCGGGCGCGCTGGCCCTGCGGGAGGCGGCGGGCGAGGCGGCGATCCATCTGCTGGAGCCGGTCGCCGAGGTGGCGGTCCTGGTCCCGGACGAGTACGTGGGGCCGGTGATGAGCGATCTGTCGGGGCGACGGGGCCGGGTCGTCGGCACCGAACAGGCCGGCCCCGGACGGACCCTGGTCCGGGCCGAGGTACCCGAACTGGAGATCGGCCGGTACGCGGTGGACCTCCGCTCGATCTCGCACGGCACCGGGAGCTTCGGCCGGACGTACGCCCGCCACGAGCCGATGCCCCAGGCGGTGGCGGACCGTCAGCTCACCAGGGAGGAGAGCCCGGTGTAGGGCGCCGGTGCCGTCCGGTACCCCATGTACGGCGCCCCCGGGGCCGGTTGGCGAAAGACCGCTGGATGTCGGACTCACTCATCCGGGCCCCATGACGCGGAAGGCATCGCACCGTTACTCTGGGGTGCCCAGCTCCAGCAGGTGTGCGGGGCGCGCGGGCCGGGAAGAGGTCGCGGCAGCGAATCCTTGCGGCAAGGGGGCGGCAGTGGCGGACGATCTATTCGACTTCAGCCCGGGGGCGCAGGTTCCGCTCCAGGGTGCGGCCGGGGGCACGGCGGCGACCTTCGCCCTCGCCTCGGCCGCGTACCGGGACAGTCCGCTCGAAGAGATCTCCAAGGCCGACAACGACTGGCACAAGTCGGGCGTGAGCAAAGGCAAGTTCACGCTCTTCGAGCCGAATCTGGGCGAGGCGTTCGCGCGGGCCGTCCAGCTCAGGACGCTGGGCGGCGGCCGGGGCCCGATCATCCAGTCCTTCGGCATGGACCCGCAGGCCGTGGTGGAGCACTGCCTCGCCGCGAACCACATCCGCAAGGAGCGGGACAAGAAGCTCACCGCCGTCACCGCGGTGTTCGGGGTGCTCTTCCTGCCCGGACTGCTGCTCTGGCTGGGCGTGTTCCAGCTGCGCCGCACCCTGGCGGGGGCCAAGGACCGCCGGGCCGGGGCGATCGGCGGTGCCCTGCTGGCGGCGGTCGCCGTGTTCGCGGTGATCGTGCTGATCAAGCTGCCCCTCGACGGCGTACTGAACTGGTATCTGCGCGGCATGCTCGTCGCCCCGGTCGTCGGCTGGCTGCTCGCCAAGCAGATCTGCGAGTCGACCGCCAAGGATCTGCGGGCCCGCTGGGAGAGCCTGCTCTCGGGCGGCGGCACCGGCGCCAAGATCCCCGAGGCCGTCCCGGGGAACCCGGGCGACACCTCGCGGGAGGTGCTGCGCCAGGGGCTGGAGAAGCTGAGCGCCGAGCAGCGCTCCAATGTGGCCTTCTACGCCGGCCCCAAGGGGATACTCGGCATGGGCACCCGCTGGGGAAGCTGGCAGCTCGCGGAGGAGCTGGTCCCCAAGGACGCCGACAAGGAGATCCACCAGTTCCGCAGCTACGACGTGATACGCGCGATCCACGACCAGATGAAGCTGTTGGAGCGCGGCCCCCTCAACTCCGGTGGCTTCCCGACGCCTTCGGTGAAGCACTGGATCGTGTCCGCGGTCGGCGAGGGCGCCGGTTCGGTCTCCTGGCCCGAGGGCCCGGAGGTGGAGGCGTTCCAGTACAAGAGCCACGAGATACAGCGGATCTGCAACCACCAGCAGTTCGGCAGCGGGAACCGGCACTACCTGGGAGTGCAGTTCACCCTCTGGGAGAGCCAGCTGGTCATCACGATGATGATCTCGGTCACGGTGCTCCACGAGACCCTGCGCATCGAGGTCTCCGGGTACGCGCTGGGTCCCGTGCACTCCCTGTTCTTCGCGAAGCCGTCACCCAAGAAGATCACCCGTCCGAAGACCGTACGGTTCTGGGAGACCACGTCGAGGAATCTGCCGCTGGTCGAGCCGCGTGAGGCGGTCAGGCTCGCGGTGCGCGCCCCGTTCACCTGGTATCCGCCGGTCCTGGACTTCCTGGGCGGCAAGCTCAGCCTGCCCGAGCCGTTCGGCATGCGGCACGCCTGGGCCGACCAGCCGTGGCGCCACCGCTTCATGGCGGACGACGCGATGCGCGCGGCCACCCCGGTCCTGCGGGTGGCGCACAACGCGGCGATGCGGGTGCTGGACGAGCACGGGGTGAACACCGAGCGCTTCAGCAACCGTTCCTCGTCGCTGATAGGGGCGGTCCAGGACCCGTCCCCGAAGAAGATCGACGCGTACGACGCGTAGCGCGGGGCGCACCCCGCGTCGCCGACGTCCCGCGCGTGCCCGCCCCGGTCGGGGCGGGCACGCGCGGCAGGTCGGGCACCCCCGACGGAGCGGGCGGGGGTCAGGAGCCGGCCGGCCAGGCGTCGGCCAGCATGGCGCGGGTGTCCGCGAGAAGCTGCGGCAGCACCCTCGTGTGGCCGACGACCGGCATGAAGTTGGTGTCGCCGCCCCAGCGCGGCACCACATGCTGGTGGAGGTGGGCGGCGATCCCGGCACCGGCCGAAGTCCCCTGGTTCATCCCGATGTTGAAGCCGTGCGCCCCGGACGCGGCGCGCAGCGCGGTCATCGCCCGCTGGGTGAAGAGCCCGAGCTCGGCGGTCTCCGCCTCGTCCAGCTCCGTGTAGTCGGCGACGTGGCGGAAGGGGACGACCATCAGATGCCCGCCGTTGTACGGGTAGAGGTTGAGCACCGCGTACACCCGCTCACCGCGCGCGATCACCAGCCCGTCCTCGTCGGATTTGGACGGGATGGAGCAGAAGGGACAGCCGTCCTCGGCGCCCGGCCCGGTGGGCTTGTTCTCACCCTGGATGTAGGCCATCCGATGGGGCGTCCACAGGCGCTGGAACGCGTCCTGGGTCCCCACTCCTATCTGCTGCTCCGGCTCACTCGTCATGTTGTGCAGCATATGACTTCGCCCGTGTGAGGCGTGTCGCCGGGCCCGCACCGGCCCCCGCCCGGCGATGCTGGCCCGATGCATGTCCGCAACGGCCCCGACCGGCTGCGCGGCTGGGAGCGGCGTACGGAGCTGCCGCTGCTCGTGGCCTCGCCGCTCTTCCTCGCCTGCTACGCGGTACGCGTCCTGTCAACGGGCCCCGACCCGTTCTGGCGGGACCTCGCGCTGGCACTGTCCCTGCTGATCTGGGCCGCCTTCGTGGTGGACTACGTCGTACGGCTCGTCCTCAGCGGCGAGGGCGCGCGCTTCGTACGGACGCACCTGCTCGACACGGTCGTGGTGATCCTGCCGCTGCTGCGGCCGCTGCGGATCGTGAACACGTACATGGCGATCCAGCGGCGGCGCGACCGCCCCCGGCTGAGCCTGTACGCGCGCGTGATGGCGTACGCGAGCATCACCGCCGGCCTGCTCACCGTCTCCGCCGCGCTCGCCGTCTACCAGCAGGAACGGGGCGCGCCCGGCGCCACGATCCTCACCTTCGGGGACTCCGTCTGGTGGGCCTGCTCGGCGATCACCACGGTCGGTTACGGCGATGTGACCCCGGTGACGCCGCTCGGCCGGCTGTACGCGGTCTGTCTGATGCTGTGCGGACTGGCGCTGCTGGGCGCGGTCACCGGGTCGTTCTCGTCCTGGCTGATCCAGGTCTTCGGCCGGGAGGACAAGGAGCGGCCCCCGGCGGGCTGATGCCTGCCGGGGGCCGCTCCGGGACCACCCACGGGTGGACGGGACGCGTCAGACCTGTACGCGGCGCTCCACCACGTCGAGGAGCTTCGCCAGCGCCTGGTCGCGCGGCACGCCGTTCTCCTGCGAACCGTCGCGGTACCGGAAGGAGACCGTGCCCGCGTTCATGTCCTCGTCACCCACGAGGATCATGAAGGGGACCTTCAGCTTCTGGTGGTTCCTGATCTTCTTCTGCATCCGGTCGGAGGAGGCGTCCACCTCGACCCGCAGCCCCTTGGCCCGCGCCGCCTTCGCGAAGTCCTGGAGGTACTCGACGTGGGCCTCGCCGATCGGGATGCCGACCGCCTGCACCGGCGCCAGCCAGACCGGGAACGCGCCCGCGTAGTGCTCCAGCAGCACCGCGAAGAACCGCTCGATCGAGCCGAAGAGCGCGCGGTGGATCATCACCGGGCGCTGCTTGGAGCCGTCCGGCGAGGTGTACTCCAGGTCGAAGCGCTCCGGCAGGTTGAAGTCGAGCTGCACGGTCGACATCTGCCAGGTACGGCCGATCGCGTCCCGCGCCTGCACCGAGATCTTCGGGCCGTAGAACGCGGCGCCGCCCGGGTCGGGGACCAGCGGCAGCCCCTGCTTCTCGGCCACCTTGCGCAGCGTCTCGGTGGCCTCCTCCCACGCCTCGTCCGTGCCGACGAACTTCTCGGGGTCCTTGGTGGACAGCTCCAGGTAGAAGTCGGTCAGCCCGTAGTCGCGCAGCAGGTTGAGCACGAAGGTCAGCGTCGAGTCCAGCTCGTCCGCCATCTGCTCGCGGGTGCAGTAGATGTGCGCGTCGTCCTGGGTGAAGCCGCGGGCCCGGGTCAGGCCGTGCACCACGCCGGACTTCTCGTACCGGTAGACCGTCCCGAACTCGAAGAGCCGCAGCGGCAGCTCACGGTAGGAGCGGCCCCGGGCGTCGAAGATCAGGTTGTGCATGGGGCAGTTCATGGGCTTGAGGTAGTAGTCCACGCCCTCGTCGAGCTGCATGGGCGGGTACATGCCGTCGGCGTACCAGTCCAGGTGCCCGGACTTCTCGAAGAGCTTCCCCTTGGTGGCGTGCGGGGTGTAGACGAACTCGTACCCCTCCTCCTCGTGCCGGCGGCGCGAGTAGTCCTCCATGGCCCGGCGGATGATGCCGCCCTTGGGGTGGAAGACGGCGAGCCCGGAGCCGACCTCGTCGGGGAACGAGAAGAGGTCCAGCTCGTTGCCGAGCTTGCGGTGGTCGCGCTTCTCGGCCTCGGCGAGGAACTCCAGATGTGCCTTCAGCTCCTCCTTCGACGGCCACGCGGTGCCGTAGATGCGCTGGAGCATCGGGTTCTTCTCGCTGCCGCGCCAGTAGGCGGCGGCGTTCCGCATCAGCTTGAACGCCGGGATGTTCCGGGTGGTCGGCAGGTGCGGGCCGCGGCAGAGGTCCTTCCAGCACAGCTCGCCGGTCTTGGCGTCCAGGTTGTCGTAGATGGTCAGCTCGCCGCCGCCCACCTCGACATCCGCGCCGTCGTCGGTCGAGGCCGCGCCCTTGATGCCGATGAGCTCCAGCTTGTACGGCTCGCCGGCGAGCTCCTCGCGCGCCGCCTCGTCCGTGACGACCCGGCGTGAGAAGCGCTGGCCGCGCTTCTGGATCTCCTGCATCTTCTTCTCGATGGCCTTGAGGTCATCGGGGGTGAAGGGGGTCTCGACGTCGAAGTCGTAGTAGAAGCCGTCCTTGACCGGCGGGCCGATGCCCAGCTTCGCCTCGGGGTGCAGCTCCTGTACGGCCTGTGCCATCACGTGCGCGGTGGAGTGGCGCAGGATGTTCAGGCCGTCCTCGGAGGAGATCTCGACGGGCTCGACGACCTCGCCCTCGCCGATCGCGTACGCGAGGTCCTTCAGCTCGCCGTCCACCCGGGCGGCGACGACGGTGCGCTCGCCGGGGAAGAGTTCCGCCGCCGTAGTGCCCGTCGTCACCACGCGCTCTTCCCGCTCGGAATCGCGTTGGATGATCACACGGACGTCTGACACCGGTCTCTCCTGACTTCTGGGGTGCGCACCCCGCGCATGGCGTACGCACTGCGCATCGTACCGAGCCCGGCGGGCAGCCCGCGAAAGGGTTTGTTCCGCCCGGTCCCCGCCCCGTCGACGCCCGGTCCCCGGCCCGTCCCCGGCGGCCTCCGGCGGCCTCCTGGGCCCGCACCGCCCCACCCGTCACCAGGTGACACGGGTCCGACACGGTGCGTATGGAGGGACCTGTCCGGGTATCACCCCATGGATGAGTGCGAGAGGCTCGGGGGTTCGGGGATGACGTGTTGGTACGAAGGGCCGCTGGCGGCGTTCGGTGCCGGTACGACGGGGGTGGACGCCGAGAAGGACCGGATCGTGTCGGCCGCGCTGATCGTCCAGGACACGACGGGGGTACGGCCGAGAGTACGGCGCTGGCTGGTGAACCCGGGGGTGCCCGTGCCGCCCGGGGCCGCCGAGGCGCACGGCCTGACCGACGAGTTCCTGCACCGCAACGGCCGCTGGCCGGCGCCCGTGGTGGAGGAGGTGGCCAGGGCGCTGGCCGAGCAGTGCGCGGCGGGCCGGCCGCTGGTGGTGATGAACGCGCCGTTCGGCCTGACGCTCCTCGACCGGGAGCTGCGCCGCCATCGCGCCTCGTCGCTCGGCCGCCGGCTGGAGAACGCCTCGCTGTGCGTGCTGGATCCGCTGGTCCTCGACCGGCATCTCGACCGGTACCGCAAGGGCAGCCGCGATCTCACCGGACTGTGCGCCCAGTACGCGGTGGGGGCGGACAGCGCGCTCGACACGGCGGACGGCGAACCGGCCGGGCCCGCCCGGCCGACCGGACCTGACCTGTCGGCCGGACCTGACCTGCCGATCGGACCTGGCCTGCCGATCGGACCTGGCCTGCCGATCGGGCCCGACCTGCCGGCCGGGCCGTCCGCGCCGGCCGCCCTGTCGACCCTCTCGGCCCTGTCGGCACTGGAGTTGGTCCGGGCGATCGGCCGCCGGTTCGCGCCCCGGATGGCGCGGCTCTCGCCCCGTGAGCTGCACGCGCTCCAGGCCGTCTGGCATGTGACGCAGACGCGGGGCCCCCAGGCGTGGTTCTCCCGCGGCTCCGGGGAGGGCGCGTCGCATCCCGCCTGGCCGCTCCGTCCCCAACGGCCCGCCGCTGCCGCCTGATCGGGGCACCGGGGCCCGGAACGCGCGAAGGCCGGTCCGTCATCGACGGACCGGCCTTTCCCGGTGGGCGATACTGGGTTCGAACCAGTGACCTCTTCGGTGTGAACGAAGCGCTCTCCCACTGAGCTAATCGCCCGGGAACGACCTGAACCATACAGGCCCCGGCGGCCTTCGTTCAAACCGGATCCGACGTACTCAGACGCGGATCTGAGTAGCCGGACCCATGGCAGGGGCTGTGTCCCGGGCCACACTCCGTCGTATGGAGAACGTTCCGCACCCCGCCCGGGAACTGGCGCTCATCGACCAGGAATTGACCCGGCTCGACGCACGCCGAGGCCAGTTGCTGACGCGCCGCTCGTATCTGACAGCCGTGCTGGCCCGGCTCGGGCCGGAGCCCACCGCCCGACCCGTGGCCGCCGGCATCACCACCTCCCCCGGTGCTCCGCCCAGCGCGCAGAACGTGCTGCTCGCCCTCGGCGGCGTGCTGCTGACGGTCGCCGCGATCGCCTTCACCCTGGTGAGCTGGGGCCGTCTCGGCATCGGCGGCCGCTCCGCGGTGCTGGCCGTGATCACCCTCGCCGCGCTGGCCGCCCCCGCCGCGCTGCTGCGCCGGGGGCTCTCCTCGACCGCCGAGTCCGTGGCGGCGTTCGCGCTGGTGCTCACGGCGCTCGACGCGTACGCGCTGTACGCGGTGGCGCTGCCCGGGGTGGACGGGCTGCGGTACACCGCGGCCGCCTGTGCCGCGCTCGCCGCACTCTGGGGCGGCTACGGGGCGCTGCTCGGCCGGTTGCGGGGCCCGCTGCCCGTCGCGGTGGTGGCCGCCCAACTCCCGCCGCTCCTCTGGTCGGTGGCGGCCGGCGCGGGGAGCCTGGGGGTGGCATGGGCGCTGCTGGCGACGGCCGCGGCGGACACCGCGGTGGCACTGTGGCTCGCCCCGCGCCACGCGGCGAAGCCGCCGCGGCATGTCTCGGGGAGGGCCGCGCGGAGCCTGGTGGTGGCCGCCGCGTTCGCGGCCTCGGGAGCGGCGCTGCTCCTGGCGGGGTGGTCGTCGGTGCCCGCGGGAACCCCTGCCGCGATGGCCGGGCCCGCCGCGCTGCTGCTCGCCGGGGCGGCGCTCGGTCTGTCGGTGGCCTGGCGAGCGCCGGAGGCGGCGTTCGTGTGCGCGGCGGGGGCGGGGCTCGCCTCGGTCGTCGCGGTGGGCGGCGTGGTGCGTACGGCCGTGCCGGCGGGCTGGGCGGTGCTCGGGTATCTGCTCTGCGCCGTCGCGCTGCTGACGGTGGTACGGGCCCGGCTGCCGCGTGCGGTGCGGCAGGGGCTCGGCGCGGCGGGCGGCGCCGTGACGGCCGCCGCGCTGCTCTGGGCGCTGCCCTCGGTCGCGGCCACGCTGCTGGGCGGCGCGACCCGGATCACGGAGATCTGGTCGGGGGCGCCCGCGGGCACACGGGCGGCGCTCGGCGTGCGTCTCGCGGCGGCCTGGCAGGTCACGGCCCCGCTGGTGCTGGCGACGGCCGCCGGGACGCTGGCCGTCGCGTACCGGTGGCTGCCGCGGCTCGCGGAGGGCGTGGTGCCGGTCGCCGATGTACGGCGGCCCCGTGCGGCGGCGCTGTGCGGTGCGGGGGTGCTCGGCTGGGCCGCGGTGCTGGTGGTGCCGGTCGTGGGCGATCTGCCCTACGCGGCGGCGCTGGCGGTCCCGCTGGGCCTGACCACGGCGGCGCTCGCGCTCGCCGTCCGCCCCCGCGCCGCCCTGGGGCCGGCCGGGGCGTACACCGCGCTGGTCCTCGCGCTGGCGGGCTCGGCCGCCGTCACACCGCTCTCCCTCGCGACCCGGCCCGCGACGCTGACGGTGCTCGCGGCGCTGGCGGCGCTGTTCGCGGGGGCGGCCGTGGCGCTGCGGACCGTACCCGCGCAGGGCCCGGAGGGGAGCGCGGGCGCCGCGCTCGGCGAGCCGGTGCGCGCGCTCCTCGGCTGCCTCGCCGTCGGCTGCGCGGCGGCCCTGGTCCACGCGGCGACGGTGGCGGCCGGGCTGTCCGCCGGGGCCACGGCGGTGGCACTGCTCGCCGTACCGGCGGCGGTGGCACTGCTCGGCGCCCGGCTGCGCGAGCATCCCGTGGCGGTGCCGGTGGAGTGCGCGGGCGCCGCGGCCGGGCTGCTGGCGATCGCCCCGGCCCTGGGACACCCCCCGGTGCTGGCGCTGGTCCTCGCGCTGTGCGGGGTGATCGCGGCGGGTACGGCGGTACGCGCCGAGCGGCGCCGGGTGGCCGGGTACGCGGCGACGGCGCTCTTCGTCGCGGCGGCGTGGGTACGGCTGGCCGCGTCCGGGGTGTCGGTCCCCGAGGCGTACACGCTGCCGGTGACGGCGGCCGCGCTGGCCGTCGGGGTGGTGCGGCGGCGCCGTGACCCGGAGGCGTCGTCGTGGACGGCGTACGGGCCGGGACTGGCGGCGACGCTGGCGCCGAGCCTGCTGGCCGCGTGGGGGGACTCGCACTGGGCGCGCCCGCTGCTGCTGGGGCTCGCCGCCCTGGGACTGACGCTGGCCGGGGCGAGACTGCGGCTCCAGGCGCTCCTGCTGCTGGGCGGGGCGGCGCTGGCGCTGGTCGCGCTGCACGAGCTGGCGCCGTACGTCGTGCAGGTGGTGGGCGCGCTGCCGCGCTGGCTGCCGCCGGCCCTGGCGGGGCTGCTCCTGCTCGGCGTGGGCGCCACGTACGAGCAGCGGCTGCGGGACGCCCGGCGGGTGCGCCGGGGACTGGGCCGGATGCGCTGACGGCCACGGGGCATCGGCCGGAAACGACCGAGGCCCCGACGACGTTTCCGTCGTCGGGGCCTCGGTTCCGGGTGGGCGATACTGGGTTCGAACCAGTGACCTCTTCGGTGTGAACGAAGCGCTCTCCCACTGAGCTAATCGCCCGGGCGCAGGGCATACGTTACCCCATGTCAGGGGCGTCCCCCGACGCGTCACCGGTCATTGGTCGATCGTCCAGGGCAGGGCGAGGCCGAACTTCCACAGGTAGATCCCCGCGAGCACCGCGATGATCACCAGGCCGACGGTCGTAAGGATGATGTTGCGGCGCCTGACCTTGGGGTCGAGGGCCTTCCTCGCCGCTTCCGTGACCTTGCGCCGGGTCCAGCGCAGCACGAGCTGGGCCCAGACGAACTCGGTCGCCCAGATCGCCATGCCGGCGAAGATCACCACCCATCCGGGGCCGGGCAGCACCAGCATGGCGACCCCCGCGGCGACCACCGCGAGGCCGACCAGGAAGACACCGACCTGCCAGCTCAGATGAAGGGTCCTGGACGATTTGACGAAGCGCGGCGCGCGGGAGCCCAGTGCCCGCTCCGGCGCGGTCGTCCCGTCCGTCGGCCTGTCCCCCGTGGCGGTCGCCGTGGCCGTCGAGGCGACATCGCGATCCCGCTCGTGACTCTCCGCGTGCATGGAGCCAACGTACCGGAACACGCCGTATCACCGGAATGGCGGTATGACTCGAAGTAGCACACCGCCGTACGAGCTACCCGAAGAAGCACAAAACAGACAGAGGGGTTTACAACGGCACCGTAGGTGGCATGTCGATTTCGCCGACGTGCGAATCCCCGAGCGCACACTGAGCGAAAGGCCCTGGCGCTTATGAACACCACGGTCAGCTGCGAGCTGCACCTGCGCCTCGTTGTATCGAGCGAGTCCTCACTGCCTGTACCCGCGGGCCTGCGGTATGACACGGCCGATCCCTATGCCGTGCACGCCACCTTCCACACCGGAGCCGAAGAGACGGTCGAGTGGGTCTTCGCCCGCGATCTTCTCGCCGAGGGGCTGCACCGGCCCACCGGCACGGGCGACGTCCGGGTCTGGCCGTCCCGCAGCCACGGTCAGGGCGTCGTCTGCATCGCGCTGAGCTCCCCGGAGGGCGAAGCCCTGCTGGAGGCCCCGGCACGCGCCCTGGAGTCGTTCCTCAAGAGGACCGACGCCGCGGTGCCGCCGGGCACCGAGCATCGTCACTTCGACCTCGACACGGAGCTCTCCCACATCCTGGCCGAGAGCTGAGCCAGGCAGAGAGCTGCACGGCGCCGTCCGACTCGGGGAGACGGCGCCGCGCGGACAACCGCATACGGAGGACACCGGAGCCGTCGCCGCGGAACCCACCGCGGCGGCGGCTCCGGCGCGTCCGCCCTGGCGCCGAGGCGCCCGCCCGGCTCCACCCGGCTCGCGAACGGTCTAAAGTCGTCCGGGTTCGGCGGGCACCGGCCCGCGGCAGGCCAGGGAGCGGACCGTGCTGATTCCACACGACACCCGGATGGCCCTCGACACGGTCGTCGATCTCGTGAACACCGCGCCGGAGGCCGACACGGGAGAGGGCGCGGCGGACCGGCTCGCGGACGTCGGGGCGCTGTACGACTTCGTACGGAGCCACAACGTCAGCGGCGTGGGCGACCTGGGCGAGCGGGATCTGCGGGCCGTGCGGGAGGTACGGAGCCGTTTCACGGAGGTGTTCGCGACACCGGACGCGCGGGCCGCGGCCGATCTGATCAATCAGCTGGTGGCCGCGGCGGGGACGACCCCGCAGCTCACGAACCACGACGGCTACGACTGGCACGTGCACTACTTCGCACCGGGCGCCTCGGTCGCCGACCATCTCGCGGCCGACTGCGGCATGGCGCTGGCCTTCATGGTCGTGGCCGGCGAGCAGGACAGGCTGCGCCGCTGCGAGGCGCCGGACTGCGGGCACGCGTTCGTCGACCTGTCGCGCAACCGCTCCCGGCGCTACTGCGACAGCCGCACCTGCGGCAACCGGCTGCATGTGGCCGCGTACCGGGCGCGCCGCAAGGAAGCGGCCGGCTGAGCCTCACAAGAGGAACAGATCGTGCACCGCCGCCATCAGCAGCAGCGTTCCGATCACCGTCAGAAAGATCATCAACGGCGGCTGGGAGAGCGCGAACAGACAGCCGCGCGGCTCCTCGGTCTGGGCGGGGTTCTCACCCCGTGAGCTATCGAGCATTTCGAGGTGATCATGGCGCACTGCGAACCGGGCCGATGACCAACACGCGTGATCGGCCCGGGAGTTCATCATATTCCGTGGAAAAAGGCCCGGAACCCCCACAGAATTCGCGCGCACCTGGCATGCTGCCGGGCACCTCCCCGGGGCAGGCGCCACCACCGGGCGGTGTTCCCGGCGTCACCAGGTGGGTCAGATGCCGTGCTTCTTCAGGATCGCCTCGATGTCGCTGAAGTCGTCACCGGAGCGCGCGGGCTCGGGCTTCGCCGCGGGACGGTCGGCGGGCCGGGCCCCGGCACCCAGCGAGGGCGCCGAGGCGGCGGGCTCCACCGCCCCGCCCCTGGCGGCCGCCTTCGCCGCGGCTCTGCGCTCCTTGCGCGTACCGCCGGCGCGCCGCTCCACCGCGCGGGTCGTCATGAAGAGCACCCACGCCAGCGCCAGCACCCCGAAGCCCGCCCAGGCGACCGGGCTGAAGGCGGTGCTCGCCAGCCACTGCACGACACCCGTCATCACCAGACCGACCGGCACCAGCGCGTACGCGGCGATGCGGGTCGCGGCGAGGAACCGCTTGCGGTACGCCGTGATCGCGGCGATGCCCAGGCCCGCTGCTGACACCGCGGAGCAAATGGTCTCGGCAATCATCGGGTCCTCCAGGCATCGCACGTCAACGGCCGAATCCGGTCTCCCCTCCATCCTGCACCTGGCACCGGGTCCGGGGCCACGGTGCGGACCCCTCCCCGGCGGATCTGGGGGAGATCTCGGGGACGGTGTCCTCCCCAGGTCCCGGTCACAGGCTCCCCGGGGACGAGATCCCCTCGGGCACGGGCGGGCCCGGTCTGCTGGAAGACTGGTCCCATGACCGACTCCACCACCCCGCGCCCCGTCGTCCTCGACGTCTGGTGCGAACTCCAGTGCCCCGACTGCGACCGCGCCCTGACGGACGTCCGCGCGCTGCGCGCCCGCTACGGCGACCGGCTGGAGGTGCGGCTGCGGCACTTCCCGCTGGAGAAGCACCGGCACGCGTACGCCGCCGCGCAGGCCGCCGAGGAGGCCGCGGAGCAGGGCAGCGGCTGGCCGTACGTGGAGGCCGTACTGGCCGGGACACGGGAGCTGGGCGCGCGGGGCGAGCCGTTCCTGCTGGAGGTCGCCCGTGAACTGGGGCTGGACGCCGAGGAGTTCGACACCGCGCTGATCGACGGCCGTCATCTGCTGGCCGTCGACGCCGACCAGGCCGAGGGCAAGGCGATCGGGGTGACCGGTACACCCACGTACGTCATCGACGGGGAGCGGCTCGACGGCGGGAAGAGCCAGGAGGGGCTGCGGGAGCGGATCGTGGCGATCGCCGACCGTCTGCTCGCGGAGTGAACCCCTGCGCGGCCTGAGCGCCGGCGGCCCTCCCGCCGGCGCCGGTCAGGCCGGACGGCCGGTCGCCCGCCGGGTGGCGTCCAGGGTGCCGAGCAGGGCCAGCGCGTGGGCGGCGGGGCTGCCCGGCTCCGCGTGGTAGATCACGAGCTGCTGGCCGGGGGCGCCGCGTACGTCGAAGGTCTGGTAGGTCAGTGACAGGGTCCCCACCTGAGGATGGACGAGTTCCTTGCTGTCGCGGGTCTTGCCCTGGACGGTGTGGGAGGACCAGAGCGCGGCGAACTCGTCGCTGGCCGCGGTGAGCCTCCGCACGAGGTCCCGCAGCCGCGGGTAGTGCGGGGTAAGGCCGGACGCCTCGCGCAGCGCGGCCACCGCCGACTCGGCCGCGCGGTGCCACCGGGCGTGGAAGGGCCGGGCCGCCGGGTCGAGGAAGATCATCCGGGCGAGGTTGTCGACCCGCTCGAACGGGGAGAAGAGCGCCTCGGCCAGGGAGTTGGCCGTCAGGAAGTCCAGGGCCGGGTTGAGGACGAACGCCGGGGTGTGCGCGTAGCCGTCCAGGAGCCGCCGCAGATCGGCGTCGGCGTGTTCCGCCGGCGCGGGCCCGCGGTCCGGCGTCGTCTCCGCCAGCCGGTACAGGTGTGCGCGCGCCCCGTCGTCCAGGCGCAGCGCGCCGCTGATCGCGTCGAGGATCTGGAGTGAGGGGCCGCGCTCGCGCCCCTGTTCCAGACGGGCGTAATAGTCGGAGTTCATTCCGGCGAGTACGGCGACCTCCTCCCGGCGCAGCCCCGGAACGCGGCGCCGGCCGTACGAGGCCAGCCCCACGTCGTCGGGGTGCAGCCGGGCGCGGTGCGCCCGGAGGAACTCACCGAGGTCGTTGTTGGTCACCCGGTCAGGTTACGGGTGTCCCGGGCGCGGAGCCTGGGTGTCCGATGCCCAGGCTCGGCCGGTCCCAGCCGACCCGCCCGGCGCCGCCCGGTTCAGACGAGCGGCCGGAAGAAGTTGAGCTGCGTCGTCCGGTATCCGAGGGAGTCGTAGAGCCGGAGCGCCGGGGTGTTGCCCGTGAAGACGTGCAGCCCCAGCAGGGGCGGGCCCGACTCCGCGGCGACCCGCTCGGCGAGCCGCATCAGGGCGCGGCCGTACCCCTTGCCGCGCTGCTCCTCGGCCACCTCCACGTCGTACACGTACGAACCGGGGCGGCCGGGGCGCACCTCGCGCGGGGCGACCCAGACATGGCCCACGGCGTCTCCTGCGTGGACGAGGACGGTGAACGAGCTGCCCGGGGTGGCCAGCCCCTGGGGAAGGTTGTCCCGGTGGCTCGCCTCGGACTTGGCACGGGCCTGCTCGGGGGATACTCCGCGGTCGATCCAGCTCCGCGCGAAGTCGTCCATGGAACGCGCGCGCCACACCTCGAACTCCGCCTCCGTCATGGGGCGGCCCGTGAGGCCCTCGGGCAGCGCGGGCGCCTCCGCGGTGAGTTCCTTGTCCATGTTGCGGCTGCGCTCGGTGTATCCGAGGCTCTCCACCAGGCGCAGCGCGGCCCCGGCGCCTGCCGGTACGAGTGCCTGCGCCTGGTCGCAGCCCCAGCCGCGCAGCACCTCCTCGGCGGCGAGCACGGCGACCGTGGCCCGGCCCCGCCGGCGGTCGGGCTCGTCGATCCGGAGGGACCGGACGAGGCCGGCCCGGTGGGCGAAGCCGGGATCCGTGGCGATCTCGACCGCACCGACGGGGCGGCCGTTCACACAGATCTCGTAGGAGCGTGACTTCGTGCCGTCGTCGGCCTGCTGAAGCGGTCCGGTGGGCCGCAGGGTGGTGGTCATCAGGGGAGTTCTACCCCCGGGGACGTGCGCCCGTCACCCGATTAAGGATCGGCTCACGGGTCGAGATCGGCGCCCGACCGCTCCTCGAAGACGCGCATCGCCTTGGCGGTCACGGGTCCGGGGGCGTTGGCGGCGTCGAAGGACCGGCCGTCGACGCGGTGGACGGCCTGGACGTCGCGGAGCGTCGAGGTCAGGAAGATCTCCTCGGCGTGCTCCAGCGCGTCCAGCGGCAGCTCCGTCTCGCGGGCCCCGCACCACTCGGCGGTCAGCTCACGGGTGATTCCGGCGAGGCAGCCGGAGGCGAGGGGCGGGGTGTGCAGCTCACCGTCGAGGACGACGAACACGTTGGAGCCGGTGCCCTCGCAGAGCGCGCCGGTGGTGTTGGCGAAGAGCGCCTCGCTCGCGCCCCGCTCGCGCGCGTGGGCGAGCGCGACGACGTTCTCCCCGTACGAGGTGGTCTTGAGGCCGGTCAGCGCGCCGCGTTCGTTGCGGGTCCAGGGGACGGTGACGACGGCGGTGGTGTCGGGGCGGCGCTGGGTCTCGCCGACGGCGACGACCAGGGTGGCGCCCGCGTCGCCGCGGTCCGAGCCGAGCGGGGAGACTCCCCCGGTGTACGTGACGCGCAGCCGGCCCAGCTCCACCGGGTTGGCGTCGAGGACGGCCGTACAGGCGCGGCGCACCTCGTCCAGGTCGGGTTCCGGCAGGCCGAGGCCGTGCGCGGAGCGGGCCAGCCGGCGCAGATGGCGGGTGAGGGCGAAGGGGCGGCCCCGGACGGCCTTGACCGTCTCGAAGACGCCGTCGCCGACGGTCAGTCCGTGGTCGAGCACGGACACCTGGGCGGCGTCGGCCGGCCGCAGTGCCCCGTTGACCCAGATCCTCATGACACGGTCCTTCCGTTGGCGGTCCCGGTCGTCGCGGAGCCGTCGGCTCCGGGTGCGTACGTTCCCGACGCTATCGCGAGCAGCCGGGACGCCTTCAGTTCCGTCTCGGCCCACTCCCCCTCCGGGTCGGAGCCCCAGGTGATCCCGGCGCCCGCGCCGAAGCACAGGACGGGGCGGGTGTGGGTGGCGCGGTCGATCCAGAACGTACGGATCCCGACGGCCAGCGCGGCCGTGCCCCGGTCGGCGTCGACCCAGCCGATCCCGCCGCAGTAGGGGCCGCGCGGGGCGGTCTCCAGCTCCTCGATGATCGTCAGGGCGCTCGACTTGGGGGCGCCGGTGACCGAACCGGGCGGAAACGTGGCGGCCAGCAGCTCCGGCCAGCCGGCCCGCTCGGTGAGTTCCCCCCGTACGGTCGAGACGAGATGGACCAGACCGGGGTGGGGTTCCAGGGCGCACAGGTCGGGGACGGTGACGGATCCGGCGGCGCAGACGCGGCCCAGGTCGTTGCGGACGAGGTCCACGATCATCACGTTCTCGGCGTAGTCCTTCTCCAGCAGGTCCGCGGCGGTCCGCCCGGTGCCCTTGATCGGTCCGGACTCGACGGTGCGGCCGTCGCGGCGCAGATACAGCTCGGGCGAGGCGGTGGCGATCTCCACGCCGTGCGCGGGCAGCCGGACCGTCCCCGCGTACGGCGCCGGGTTGTCGCGGGCGAGCAGGGCGGTGAGCGCGTCGATGTCCGCCGAGGCGGGGTCGGCCGTGGCGGACCCGGGCAGCGGGGCGGAGAGAACGCGGCAGAGGTTGGCCTGGTACACATCGCCCGCCGCGATGTACTCGCGGATCCGGCGGACGCCCTTCGTGTACGCGGCGCGGTCGAGGGACGACGTCCAGTCACCGGCCGCGGGGCCCCGCCACCGCCCGGGGACCGGCGCGGGCACGGGCTCGTGCCGTACGTCGTCGAAACGGGCGCAGGTGAGGCGGCCTTCGAAGTCCGCGGCGACGGCCCAGAACCCGGTGGAGTCCAGCGCGCCCGGGTCGTGGGTGACGTCCCGCAGACCGGAGGCGACGAGGCCGCCGAAGCGGGCCAGAGGAGCGAGGTCGTGCACGGTTGCGAGTCTAGAACAGGCTCCCTGGGGCGGCTCCGGGCCGAACGCGCGGCGAACGTACCGCATCACGCTGCGGAAACGCGTTTTTGTGCTGGCCCCGGAATCCGCTAGAGTTCAACACGTCGCCGGGCCGCACCGATGGTCCCGGGAAACGGCACGCGGACGTAGCTCAGTTGGTAGAGCGCAACCTTGCCAAGGTTGAGGTCGCCAGTTCGAACCTGGTCGTCCGCTCGATGGTGTGGGGGTTTCCCGACCCCCGCGCTCCTGGTGGAGTGGCCGAGAGGCGAGGCAACGGCCTGCAAAGCCGTCTACACGGGTTCAAATCCCGTCTCCACCTCCAAGGACGATTAGCTCAGCGGGAGAGCGCTTCCCTGACACGGAAGAGGTCACTGGTTCAATCCCAGTATCGTCCACTGAATCCTTCTGGATTCCCGCGCGATTAGCTCAGCGGGAGAGCGCTTCCCTGACACGGAAGAGGTCACTGGTTCAATCCCAGTATCGCGCACGCAGTGTGCAGTACGCAGTACGAACGGATCCTGGCAGGCGGTACGAGCAGGTCCGGCAGGTCCAAGCCCGCGCGATTAGCTCAGCGGGAGAGCGCTTCCCTGACACGGAAGAGGTCACTGGTTCAATCCCAGTATCGCGCACCATCCGGAGCCCCCGGTCGTCGTATCGACGACCGGGGGCTCCTTTTTCAGGCCGTCATGAGGAGAAGAGCATCCGCCCGAAGCTCTTGTGGCGGTGGTGCCCGCCGTGATGGCCTCCGTAGTGGCCCCCGTGCTGCTGGGCGCCCCAGGCGGGGCCCGGGGCCGGCGGGTAGGCCTGCGGAGGCGGAGCCTGCTGTACGGGCGGCGCCTGGGGTGCCCACTGCGCCTCCAGGCGGGTCAGGGACTCCAGCTCGCCGTAGTCGAGGAAGATCCCCCGGCAACCGCTGCACTGTTCTATCTGGACACCGTTGCGGTTGTACGTCTGCATCGCAGCACGGCACTTGGGACACTGCATGGTCGGCACGCTCCTCGTCGTTCGTCCGGCGGCGCCGGAACACACTCCCGGCGACCGCCCGTTCACCCTACGGGGACGCCCCTGGCTCCAACTCGGTTGCGAGTCCGGCGATCCGGGCACAGGAGTCGATCATCAGCATCTCCACCTCGTCCGGCTCCCGGTCCTCCGCGACGGACTTGGCGACGGCGAGCGCGGCCGTCTGCACGGTGAGGGCGCGGGCCGCGACGTCCAGCCGGGGCCACGGGTCGGCGGCGGGGTCCGCGGGCACGGCGGGACCGTGCCCGCGGCGGTAGGCGCCGAGGAAGCGCTGCCACGGCTCCGCGGGCAGCAGTCCGGCCGCGTACCAGGCCGCGGGGCGCGCCAAGTCCCAGGCGGGGTCGCCGAGTCCGAGGTCGTCGACGTCGATGAGGAGCCAGGGGCCGTGGGGGGCCGGGTGGCGTACCAGCTGGCCGAGGTGGAGATCGCCGTGGCAGAGGGCGTACGGACCGGGCGGCGGCGCCTCGCCGCGGGCCCACGCGGGAAGCCGCTCCCAGGCGCGCCGTACGGGTACCGCCGCGGGGTGCGGGCCGGCGGCGCGCAGCCGGGCGAGGGCGCGGGCCGCCTTGGCGGGGCCGCGCGCGACGGGCAGACCGCCGGTCACCGGCCGGGCTCCGCCCGTCGCGTCGGCCAGGGCCTCGGTCAGGGCCTCCGCCAGGGTGTCGGGCGGTACGGAGTGCAGCCGGGCGATCAGCGTCCCCGCCTGCTCCCAGGGCGCCGAGTCCGGGTCGGCGGGGTCGACCGGGGCCCCGTAGGGCCAGGCGGTGACCGGACGGCCGTCCACGTCCCCGGCGTCCGTCGGGAGGGGCGGCAGCAGGATCCCGGCGAGCCGGGGGTGCGCGGCGACGGCGAGCCGGGTGCGGTGCGCGATGGGGTCCGTACCGTCGGCGTGCGCCTTGGCGACCACGTCTCCGTACCGTACGACGGTCGCGTCGGCCCGGTCCGCGAGCACGGTGACATCCTGGTCGCGGGCGCGGCACGGGGCGGGAACGTGGGTGGAGTGGGCCGCGTGGGCCACGTGGGCCGCTTCGCGGGCGACGCGGCCGAGCGCGCGGACGACGGACGCGGTCATGATGGCCCCCGGGTGCGATGTGTTCCGGCGCGGAGCCTACCCGCGGCGCTCCGGTCGTGGTGGGCAGGCACCACACGCCTGGCGGAACGCGGTGGAGAAACGCGATGGCCGGTCAGCTCCCCAGCTAACCGGCCCACCGCTGCCGTCCGCCGCACCCCCGTCCCCACGGGGTTGTTTGGCCGGATGTCCCCGACCCGGGCCGCTCTCCCGGGTCCGGGGCGCCGCTCAGCGCCCCAGCATCACGCCCACGGACGACGCTTGTGTGACCACTGCTTCCCAGCCGCCGAAGACGACGACGAGCAGGGCCGCCAGAGGAAGAACCATGGCCGTCGCCACCAAGGGGTGGCGCGTACCGGACTGGCGCCCGCCGAACGCGGCGTACGCCTTGCGTCCTCGCGTGCGGATCATTGTCCGCGTTGCCGTGTCCGCCATGGTCCTTCTCCTGTCCCGATTCGACAGCGGCGAGTGTCCGACCTCGGGGGACGAGTTCCGCACCCGCCGCTTGATCTCAAGATTAGGGACGCCTGAACGTCGGGGCGTCATGCCCGCGTACCGATTGACGGGCCTCCCGGAGGATGAGCCGTGGACCGGTGATGTACTCCCCTGGGTGGAGAACGGGCTTCCGGAGTTGGGGTCTTCCCGGAGGGGATGATCCGGAATGCCTTACGGAGGACCGGGCTCTCGCCCGGAAGGATGACGCACTCGCCCGGGAGAACCACTGCTCGGGCCGCCGGTCCGGCGCCTGTCGGGCTCTCGCCGATCCGCTTCTGGTGACTTCTCTCACGCACGCCTCCGCCCGGGGGGCCACCGCGCCCTCCGTACGTCCCGTTCTCCCAATCCCCCTTACCCGCACGACCTTTGGGATCATCTCCTGCCGGTCCTCCGGACCCGTCCCGCCGCTGACCTGTCCTCAAGTTTCCCGCTCCACACCGACAATCGGTCGGCGTGCGAGGGCGCGGCCTATGAGCACACCCGGGCACGGGTACGTAAGCTGTGCCACGGCACACGGACGACCGGGCAGCGGGGATGGACATGGCGATGATGCGGCTCCGGCGCGAGGACCCGCGTGTCGTCGGCTCGTTCAGGCTCCACCGACGGCTCGGGGCGGGCGGGATGGGCGTCGTCTATCTCGGTTCCGACCGGCGCGGTCAGCGGGTCGCGCTGAAGGTGATCCGGCCCGATCTGGCGGAGGACCAGGAGTTCCGGTCGCGGTTCGCCCGCGAGGTCTCCGCCGCGCGGCGCATCCGCGGCGGCTGCACGGCCCGGCTGGTCGCCGCCGACCTGGACGCGGACCGTCCCTGGTTCGCCACCCAGTACGTCCCGGGCCCCTCGCTCCACGACAAGGTCAACGAGGAGGGCCCGCTGCTCGCGGCCGAGGTCGCCTCGGTGGGCGCCGCGCTCTCCGAGGGCCTGGTCGCCGTCCACGAGGCCGGGGTCGTGCACCGTGACCTGAAGCCCTCGAACATCCTGCTCTCCCCCAAGGGCCCGCGCATCATCGACTTCGGCATCGCCTGGGCGACCGGTGCCAGCACGCTGACCCATGTCGGAACGGCGGTCGGGTCGCCCGGCTTCCTCGCGCCCGAGCAGGTACGGGGAGCCGCCGTCACGCCCGCGACGGACGTCTTCTCGCTGGGCGCCACACTGGCGTACGCGGCCACCGCCGACTCCCCGTTCGGGCACGGCAGCTCCGAGGTGATGCTCTACCGGGTGGTCCACGAGGAGGCACACCTCCACGGCGTGCCGGACGCCCTCGCTCCGCTCGTACGGGCCTGTCTGGCGAAGGACCCGGAGGACCGTCCCAGCACGCTCCAGCTCTCCATGCGGCTCAAGGAGATCGCCGCGCGGGAGGCGCAGGGGCTCATCGACAGCCGGCCGCCGGTGCAGCGGGTGCGCGGCGGGCAGGAGCAGGTGCCGGGCGGACTGACGGAGCGGTACACGGAGCGGGAGCCCGCGCGCGGCCCGCAGAGCCGCATGGGGGCCTCCGGTGCTCCTGGGGCGCTGGACGGCTCCGGACCGCGTCAGGGCGGTGGCTCCCGTACCGGCGGCGCGGGCCCTTCCCGTACCGGCGGGGCCTTCGACCGTACGGGATCCTCCGGCGGGCGTACGGGGTCCGGCCGGCCCCCGCGGCCCCGGGACACGGCCCGGGGATCGGCCCGGACGAACGGCCGCCCGGCGTCGGGTACCCGGACGAAGTCGTCCAGGCTGCGGCCCGCGAACCCGCGGCTGCTGCGGCAGCGGCTGATCGTCTTCGTCGTCGTGACGCTCATCGTCGCGCTGGGGATCGCGGCGGCGCAGCAGCTCTGAGGGTGACGCCGCGGGGTCCGCCGCGCGGTGGTGTGCGGGGGGGGCGCGGGCGGGGCCGGGGTCAGTGCTCCGGGCGACCCGCCGTGACCGCGTAGAAGGCGACGGCCGCGGCGGCCCCCACGTTCAGCGAGTCCACGCCGTGCGCCATCGGGATACGGACCCAGGCGTCGGCGGAGTCCAGCGCCCGCCGCGACAGACCGTCGCCCTCGGCGCCGAGCATCAGCGCGACCCGCTCCATCCGGTGCGGAGCCGCGGTGTCCATCGGGACCGCCCGCGCGTCCGGGGTGAGCGCCAGCAGCCGGAAGCCCGCGTCCCGCACGGTGTCCAGCGCCCTCGGCCAGCCCTCAAGACGGGCGTACGGCACGGAGAACACGGCCCCCATCGACACCTTCACCGAGCGCCGGTAGAGCGGGTCCGCGCAGTCCGGCGAGAGCAGCACGGCATCCATGCCGAGCGCGGCGGCGCTGCGGAAGATCGCGCCGATGTTGGTGTGGTCGTTGACCGCTTCCATGACGGCGACGCGGCGGGCCGTACGGAGCACATCGGCGACCGTCGGCAGCGGCTTGCGCGCCAGGGAGGCGAGGGCGCCGCGGTGCACGTGGTAGCCGGTGACCCGCTCGGCGAGGTCCGGGCTGACCACGTACACCGGCGCCCGCGCCGCGTCGATGACGTCGCGCATGGCGTCGAGCCACTTGGCGGAGAGCAGCATCGACCGCATCACGTAACCGGCCTGGCCGGCCCGGCGGATCACCTTCTCGCCCTCCGCGATGAAGAGCCCCTCGGCCGGCTCGCGCCGGCGCCGCAGTTCGACGTCGGTCAGCCCGGTGTAGTCGCTCAGGCGCGGGTCGTCGGGGTCCTCGACGGTGATGACTTCAGCCACGGGGTGCTACTGACCTGTCCTGTCTGGGTGGGGGTGAGTGGGGGTGGGGTGGGGTGGGTCGGGCTGTGGGGGGGGTGGGTCAGTGGCCGTCTCCCAGTGCCACTACGTCACCGATGACGATGACGGCGGGGGGCCGTACCTCTTCGGCCCGGACGACCTCCCCCACCGTCGCGAGTGTGGCGTCCACGCGCCGCTGGGCGGCGGTCGTGCCCTCCTGGACCAGCGCGACGGGGGTTTCGGGGGCCTTGCCGTGCTCGACCAGTGCCTGGGCGATGGAGCCGATCTTGTCGACGGCCATCAGCAGGACGAGCGTGCCGCGGAGGCGGGCGAGCGCGGACCAGTCGACCAGCGACCGTTCGTCGTCCGGCGCGACATGGCCGCTGACGACGGTGAACTCGTGGGCGACACCGCGGTGCGTGACGGGGATCCCGGCGGCGCCCGGCACACTGATCGAGCTGGAGATGCCGGGCACGACCGTGCACGGAATGCCCTCGGCGGCGAGCGCGTGCGCCTCCTCCATGCCCCTGCCGAAGACGAACGGGTCCCCGCCCTTGAGCCGCACGACGGCCTTGCCCGCCTTGGCATGCTCGATGAGCGCGCTGTTGATGGCCTCCTGAGCCATGAAGCGGCCGTACGGGATCTTCGCGGCGTCGATCACCTCGACGTGCGGCGGCAGCTCGTCCAGCAGATCGCGCGGGCCCAGCCGGTCGGCGATGACGACGTCCGCCTCGGCGAGCAGCCTGCGGCCCCGCACGGTGATCAGGTCGGGGTCGCCGGGGCCGCCGCCGACGAGGGCGACACCGGGGGTACGGGTGCGGTGGTGCGGCGCGGCGAGGGTGCCCTCGCGCAGCCCCTCGACGATGGCGTCGCGTACGGCGGCGGAACGGCGCGGGTCGCGCCCGGTGAGCACGGCCACGGTGACGCCCTCACTGCGGCCGGTCGCCGGGGTCCAGGCGGTCGCGGCCTCCGCGTCGTCGCTGCGTACGCACCAGACCCGGCCGCGCTCGGCCTCGGCGGAGGCGGTCCGGTTGGCCTCCGGGTCGCTCGACGCGATGAGGGCGTACCAGGCACCGGCGAGGTCGCCCTCCTCGTACCTCCGGCGCTCCCAGCGGATCTCGCCGGCCGCCGCCATGGCCTCCACGGACGGCTTCGCCGAGGGCGAGACGAGCACGATGTCGGCGCCCGCGGCGATGAGCGCCGGCAGCCTGCGCTGCGCGACCTGGCCTCCGCCGACGACAACGACGCGCCGGCCGGAGAGGCGGAGACCGACGGGGTACGCGGGGTGGTCGGCGTGCTGGGCCATGTGGGCGGGGGCTCCTCGGGCGGCGGGGACATGACGAACGTGCTGGTGGGATGGGCTCCAGCTTACGCGGGGGCGGGGTTCCCGGCGGGGGCCGGTGCGTTGCCGGGGTACGTGGCTGAGGGGGCGGGGGCCGGGGCCTCCGGAGGCACAGATGCCGGACGCCATGCTGTGTTCTCTCCGGGGGACACCCCCGGACCCCCGTACGCCGCGTGCGGGATGAACACCTGGGCGCGGGCCGCTTGTGCGGCACACATCAGCTTCAGTGTCCGGACACGTATCTCCTCCGGGCCCGGCCCCGGCCCCCTCCCGCCGGTGGGTCGTCTCCGTGAACCGGGCCTATTTCTCCGTTACTCCTGCCGAGTCGAACGTCGCGACCTCGTGCATCGCTCGCGCCGCGCTCTGGATCACCGGGAGGGCCAGCAGCGCGCCCGTGCCTTCGCCCAGGCGGAGGTCCAGGTCGACCAGGGGGCGCAGGCCGAGCTTGTTCAGGGCTGCCACATGGCCCGGTTCCGCACTGCGGTGGCCCGCGATGCAGGCCGCCAGGGCCTCCGGGGCGATCGCGCGGGCGACCAGCGCCGCCGCGCCCGCGCTGACGCCGTCCAGGATCACCGGCGTACGCATCGACGCGCCGCCGAGGAGGAAGCCGACCAGCGCCGCGTGTTCCAGGCCGCCGACGGCCGCGAGGACACCGATCGGGTCGGCCGGGTCGGGCTGGTGGAGGTCGAGGCCGCGGCGGACGACATCGACCTTCCGGGCGTGCATCTCGTCGTTGATGCCGGTGCCCCGGCCGGTGACCTCCGCCGGGTCCTGTCCGGTGTAGACGCAGATCAGCGCGGCGGACACCGTCGTGTTGGCGATGCCCATCTCGCCCGTGAGCAGCGCCTTGTTGCCCGCCGCCACCAGATCGCGAGCCGTTTCGATGCCCACCTCGATCGCCGCGAGAACCTCCTCGCGGCTCATCGCGGGGCCGGTCGTGAAGTCGCCCGTACCGGCGCGGACCTTGCGGGGCAGCAGGCCGGAGCTGGTCGGGAGGTCGCTCGCGACGCCCACGTCCACGACGCAGACCTCCGCGCCGACCTGGGTCGCGAACGCGTTGCAGACCGCTCCTCCGGCCAGGAAGTTCGCGACCATCTGGCCGGTGACCTCCTGGGGCCAGGGGGTGACCCCTTGCGCGTGCACCCCGTGGTCGCCCGCGAAGACCGCGACGGCGGCCGGCTCGGGGATCGGTGGCGGGCAGAGCCGGGAAAGGCCGCTGAGCTGCGCGGAGATGATCTCCAGCATGCCGAGCGCGCCGGCCGGCTTCGTCATCCGCTTCTGGCGCTCCCACGCCTCGCCCAGCGCCTTGGCGTCCAGCGGGCGGATCGCGGTGATGGTCTCCTGGAGCAGGTCGTGCGGCTCCTCGCCGGGCAGGGCGCGGCGGCCGTACGTCTCCTCGTGGACGACCCACGACAGGGGGCGGCGCTTGGACCAGCCCGCCTGCATCAGTTCGGGCTCCTCGGGGAATTCGTCGACGTATCCGACGCACAGGTACGCCACGACCTCAAGGTGCTCCGGCAGGCCCAGCGCGCGGACCATCTCGCGCTCGTCGAAGAAGCTGACCCAGCCGACGCCCAGGCCCTCGGCGCGGGCGGCGAGCCAGAGGTTCTCCACGGCGAGCGCGGAGGAGTACGGGGCCATCTGCGGCTGGGTGTGACGGCCCAGGGTGTGGCGGCCGCCGCGGGTCGGGTCCGCGGTGACGACGATGTTCACCGGGGTGTCGAGGATGGCCTCGATCTTCAGTTCCTTGAACTGCTTGGCCCGGCCCTTGGGCAGCGACTTGGCGTAGACATCGCGCTGACGCTGCGCCAGTTCGAGCATGGACCGCCGGGTCTCGGCGGAGCGGATGACGACGAAGTCCCAGGGCTGGGAGTGGCCCACGCTGGGCGCGGTGTGCGCGGCTTCCAGGACGCGGAGCAGCACCTCGTGCGGGATGGGGTCGGAGCGGAATCCGTTGCGGATGTCGCGGCGCTCGCGCATCACACGGAGCACGGCGTCGCGCTCGGCGTCGTCGTAGCCGGACGCGGCCGGCGTTCCCTCCTGCGGAGCGGGCTCCGGGGCGGGGAGCGGAGCCTGCTGCTCCTGGGCTGTCGGCTGGTCCTGGGCTGTCGGCTGGTCCTGGGCTGCTGTCTGGACCTGGGGTGCTGTCTGGACCTGGGCCGCCGGCTGGTCGTCGGCTGCTGTCTCGTCTTCGGCGGGGAGCGGGGCCTGCTCCTGGGCCTCGTCCGGCGCCGGGGGCGGTGTCCGGTCCGCGGAGGGTGTCCGGTCCGGGGTCGGGGCGGGCTCCGGGGCGGGAGCTGCCGTTTCCGCCGCTGCCGCCGCTGCCACGACGGGCTGCGCGTCGGGCTCGGCTACGGGTGCGGGCTCCGGCTCGGGCTCGGGCTCGGGCACCGCCGCCGTGGTGGGCTCCGGGGCGGGCTCGGGTTGCGGCGCGGACTCCGGGGCGGGCTCGGGGGCCGCCGCCACCACCGGCTCGGGCTCCGGGGCGGGTTCCGGCTCCGCGACCGGCGCCGGGGTGGGCTCGGGCTCGGGGGTCTGTTCGGCCACCGGCTCGGGGGCCGGCTCCGCCACCGGCTCGGGGGCCGACTGCGGCTCGGGCTGGGGCTCCGGTGTTTCGGCCACCGGCTCGGGGGCGGGAGCGGGTTCCGGTTCGGGGGCGGCGGCCACTGCCTCGGGCGCGGCCTGCGGTTCGGGTTCGGGTTCCGGCTCCGGGGCCGGTGCCGGTGCCGGTGCCGGTGCCGGGGTCGCGGGTTCCTCGGCCGCTACCGGCTCCGGCTCGGGCGCGGGGGGCTGCTGGGCTTCCGGGGTTTCCGCCACCGCGACCGGCTCGGGCGCGAGCTGCGGCTGGGGTTCCTGGGGCGCGGGCTCGGGGGCGGCGGTCTCCGCGACCGGCTCGGGCGCGGGCTGCGGCTGGGGTTCCTGGTGCGCCGGCTCAGGGACGGCCGTCTCGGCGGCGGGGGGCGTCTGCGGTTCGGGAGGTTCGGGGGCCACGGGCGGCGTCTGGGGCCGGGGGCGCACCCGGACGGCCTGGGTCGGGGCGCCGGCCGGGCCGCGGTCGGCGAGGGAGCGGACCACGCCGCCCGTCGGGTCGGGGACCGGCGGGCCCATGTGCAGCGGGCGGCGCGGCGGTGCCGAAGCGGTCGCGGTCGCCGGGGCCGCGGCGGGCGGCGGGACCCGTACGCCGTTCAGGTCGACCGAGCCGGAATCCCGGCCACCGGTCTCGTGGGCACCGGGCTGGTGCGGCGCCGGCGGCTGCTCGACCGCGGGCTCCTCCGGCTGCGCCGCGGCGGGCTCGGGGGCCGGCTGCTCCGGCGCCGCGGCGGCCTCCGGTGCGGGCGCTTCCGCCGCGGCCGGGGGCTCGGGCGCCGCCGGTTCGGGCTGTCCGGGGGCGGGCTCGGGCGCCGCGGGAGCGGCCTGCTCCGGGGGGGCTTCGTACGCCTCAGGTGCCTGCGGCGGGACCTGGGCCTGTGACACCGGCTCCGTCATCGGCGCCGGCTGTTCTATGAGGGGCACGTGCTGCGGGGCGGCCGCGTACTCCTGCTGGGCAGCGTACGGGTCGGGTGCGTACGCCTCGGGGGGCGTGTACGCCTCGGGCGCGGGGGCGGCGTACGCCTCGGGGGCCGGGTAGCCCTCGGGGACCCCGTACGCCTGCTGGGGCGCCGTCGCGTAGCTGTCGGCGTACCCCTCGGGCACGGCGTAGGCGGCGTGCGGGTCCGCCGGGACGACCTGGGGGTCGCTCCAGCCGCCCTGCGAACTCGGCATCAGCAGCAGGTCTTCGTCCTCGGTGGCGGGCCCGGAGGGGGTCAGGTAGGTGTACGTACCAGAAGCCGGTACGCCCGGCTGCTTCACCATGCCTGCGTTCTCCGGCAGTCCCTCGCCCGGGACCTGGCCGGTGTCAGTCATGCGTACCCCTCGCCCATTTGTTTCCGCTCCTTCGGCCCTTCCACCGGGGCGCCCGATCCGCGGCGTGTGTCCGGCGCCCGTCAGGAACAACGAGCGTGGGCGCCGCGCGGCACGAATCGGCCCGCGGTCGGCCCGTGGTGTCACGGCTTCCCGCAGGCTCGCACAGCCGTGGCGGGGTTCGCCACGGTCCGCTGTGGACTGCGCCACGTCGCGCGTCCCCCCGGTTCTCCGCTGTACCACATCAGGGCCCAAAACGGGCCCCTTTTCCGGACATTGACGAACGAAGCGACGAACGCCCGGCAGCGGTACAACGATCGGCCAGCCTACCTCGCGAAGGGTCTCGGCAGGGTCATGAGGGGAGTCCTCGACGCCGTCCCGAGACCAGGAAGACGACGGAGCGCTCGCGCTCGGTCCACCCTCCCGTGTCGAGTTCGACGGACTGGAGAAGGGCGCACTCCACCTCATATCCCCCTCCCGCCAAGGCCGTTCCGACCGCTTCGGCCTCGTCCCTGGTGGCCGCGTGGGTGACGATCCGCTCGGGCCGCCGGTCGGCGCAGGCGATGACGACATCGACGCCGCCGCCCCCGATCCGTACGACATCGGGTTCGGGGAGCCGTTCCAGCACATGGGGCGCGCGGCCCTGGACGACCTGGAGCTGGACGCCCGCGCGGCGGGCGGCGGCGGCGGTGCTGGCGCAGGCGCCGGGTTCGTCGTCGACGGCGATCACGGCCGCGCCGAAGCGGGCCGCCTCGGCGGCGAGGGCTCCGCTGCCGGAGCCGATGTCCCAGATCAGGTCGCCGGTGCGGGCGCCGATCCGGGCGAGCTGGGCGGCGCGCAGCCAGGTGGACTCGCCCTCGTCGAGGTTGATGCCGTACTCCGCGCCGGGCAGCGCCCAGCCGCGGCGCTCCGGCGGGTAGCCGGGGTCGCGGCCGGCGATCCAGCCGCCGGACGGGGCGGGTGCGGTGCCGACGCCCCCGATGACGATCACGACGTTGGGGTCGCGCCAGACGTGGTCGGCGGCCTTGTCGGAGGTGAGGACGGTGACCTGTTCGCGGTCGGTGCCCAGTTCCTCGCAGATGACGAAGGTGCGGTGGACGCCGTCGAGGAGGAGGGCGAGTTCGGCGGGTCCCGCGCCCGGGGAGGTGAGGACGGCGACCTTGGTGTGGGCGCGGACGACGTTGACGGCGCGGCGCAGGGTGCGGCGGTGGGCGACGACGATCTGGGCGTCGTCCCAGGCCATGCCGGCCCGGGAGAAGGCGGCGGCCACCGAGGAGACCGCGGGGACGACCTCGACCTCCAGGCCGTGCGCGGGGGCGCGCAGGGTGCGTACGACGCCGAAGAAGCCGGGGTCGCCGTCGGCGAGGACGACGGCGGTGCCGCGGTGGCCGACGATCCGGCGGGCCGCCAGGTCGATGGAGCCGAGCCGGATGCGTTCGGCGCGGGCCGGCACCTCGGGGAGCGCGAGATGGTGGGCGGCCCCGGCCACCAGGGTGGCGGCCGAGAGCGCGGACCTGGCGGCGGCGGTGAGGGGCGAGCCGTCCCAGCCGATCACCGTGACGCGGTCGGCCATCGTCGTCAGTCTCCCGAAGGTTGTCGCGGGTGGGGCGAGGGCGTGGGGGTTTCGCTGCGTACGGACCCCCTGGGGCCGGGCACGGTGAGAGTACCTGGCCCGGTCGGAGGGAGGGGGTGCGGGTCGGGGTGGGGTCGGGGTGGGGGCGGTGCGGGGGTCAGCGCCAGTCGGGGAAGGAGGCGTAGCCGCGCGCGTCGGCCAGTTGTTCGTCGATGCCTTCGAGGTCCTCGGGGAGCAGGCTCCAGACGATGAGGTCGGTGCGGATCCGGGTCCAGCCGCCGTCCTCGGTCTGCGAGCGCGCTATCCAGGCGTTGCGCAGGACGCCCTCGCTGATACAGCCGATCTTCTGCGCGACCTGCTGGGCGGCGGTGTTGTCGGCGGCGGTGCGTACTTCGATGCGTTCGAACTTCTGGTCCCTGAAGAGCCATTGGGCGACCGCCTGCATCGCCTCGGTGGCGTATCCCTCGCCGCGGGCCCAGGGGGCGGTCACGTAGGACGCCTCGGTGGCGAGGGCGTGCCAGTTGGTGTTCCGCAGGCGTACGACGCCGACGAGCCGCTGGGTCAGGAACTCGTGGACGGCGAAGGCGATCCCGCGTCCGGTGCGGCGTTCGTTGGGCGCGATTCTTCGGACCCACACCTCGGCGTCCTTGTGGGTGTAGGGATGGGGCACGGAGGTCCAGGCCGTGACCATCTCGTCGTTCATCATGTCGATGTGCGCCGGGATGTCCGCGAGTTCGTAGGGGCGCAGCACCAACCGCTCCGTGCTGATGGAGACGTCCGGAAAGGTGGTAGTCATGCGAGCTCCATGCCTCAGTCCGTCGTAAATGCACAGCATGCAGCATCCGGACGGGATGCGCATGGCCGGGTCCGTACGGATGCGTGTGCCCCGCACACGATCGGTGTGTGCGGGGCGCGCGCGGGCGGGAACGTTACCGGCGTGCCTACTTGGCCGCACCGAAGGAGGGGATGACCGAGCCGTCGTAGGTGTCGTCGATGTACTTCTTGACCTCGTCGGAGTTGAGGAGCTGCGCGAGCTTCACGACGCGCGGGTCCTTCTCGTTGCCGCGCTTGACGGCGAGGAAGTTGGCGTACGGGTTGCCGTCGGCCTTCTCCAGGGCGAGGGCGTCCTGGGCGGGCTTGAGCTTGGCCTCGATGGCGTAGTTGCCGTTGATGACGGCGGCGTCCACGTCGTTCAGGGCGCGGGGCAGTGTGGCGGCCTCCAGTTCCTTGAACGTGAGGCCCTTCGCGTCCTTGATGGAGGAGAGGTTGGCGTCGGTGCCGACGCCGTCCTTCAGTGTGATCACACCGTTGTCGGCGAGCAGTTTGAGGGCGCGGCCCTCGTTGGTGGTGTCGTTGGGGATGGCGACGGTCTGGCCGGCCTTGAGGTCCGCCAGCTTCTCGATCTTCTTGGAGTAGAGGCCGAGGGGCTCCAGCTCGACGTTGACGACGGGCACGATGTCGGTGCCCTTCTTCTTGTTGAAGTCGTCGAGGTAGGGCTTGTGCTGGAAGAAGTTGGCGCCGACCTCGCCGCTCTGGGTGGCGGTGTTCGGCAGGACATAGTCCGTGAACTCCTTGACCTCCAGCTTGAGGCCGGCCTTCTCCGCCAGGTTCTTCTTGACGAAGTTCAGGATGTCGGCGTGCGGTGTCGGGGACGCGGCGACGACGAGGGGCTTGGAGGTGTCGGCGGAGGCGGTGGAGCCGGCGCCCGGGTCGGAGGAGGTGCCGCAGGCGCTGAGGCCGAGGGCGAGGGCCGCGGTGACGGCCGCGGTCGCGGTGATCTTGAGGGTGGTACGCACGAAGAGTGCCTCTTTCCGGTGGTGCGGGTGACGTCGCCCGGACAAGGAGTGCGGGCGGTTGGGGAGGAGGTCGGGAGAGTCAGGAGGAGGTCGGGAGGGTCAGGAGGCGGTACGGCCGCGGCGGGCCAGCAGGCGCCCGGCGCCGTCGCCGAGGAGCTGGATCACGGTGACGAGCGCGATCAGCACCACGACCGTGGCGATCATGAAGCCGTTCTCGAAGCGCTGGAAGCCGTAGGTGACGGCCTTGGAGCCGAGCCCCTCACCGCCCACCGCGCCCGCCATCGCCGAGTAGCCGATGAGCACGATGAGGGTGGTGGTGACGGCGGAGACGAGGGAGGGCAGGGCCTGCGGGAGCAGGACCTTGCGGACGATGGTGGGGATCGAGCCGCCCATCGCCTGGACGGCTTCGACCAGCCCGTGGTCCACCTCGCGGACCGCCGTCTCGACGAGGCGCGCGAAGAAGGGGATGGCGCCGATCGCCAGGGGCACGATCATCGCGGTGGGGCCGATGAAGGTGCCGACGACCAGGGTGGTGAAGGGGATCAGCGCGATCAGCAGGATCATGAACGGCAGCGAGCGGCCGATGTTCACGATCACCCCGACCACCTTGTTGACCAGGGTGTTCTGGAGCAGTCCACCCTGGTCGGTGAGGACCAGCAGGATGCCGAGGGGCAGTCCGCCCGCGACGGTGACGAGCGCGGACCACAGCACCATGTAGAGGGTGTCGATGGTTCCCTGGGTCAGCAGGGGCTGCATTTCCGACCAGGTCACTTGGCATCTTCCTTCACGGGCGCGGTGGCCTGGGCCGGGACGGTCACGGGCGCGGCGGTCCCGTCGGCGTCGACGACCTCCGCCTGGAGGCCCTGCTCGCGCAGGAAGCCGATCGGGACGACGTTCTCCTCGTACGCGCCGGGGAGTTCGATGCGCATCCGGCCGATCTGGCGTCCGCCGACGGTGTCCATCGCGGCGCCCAGGATCGATATGTCGATGTTGTAGGTGCGGGCGAGCTGGGAGATCACCGGCTGGGTGGCCGCCTCGCCGTGGAACGTGACGTCGATGACCGTACGGCCGGGGCCCGAGGGCGTCCCGCCGACCGGGAAGAGTTCCTGGGCGAGCTGGGAGCCGGGGGTGGCGAGGAGTTCGCCGACGGTGCCGGACTCGACGATCCGGCCCCGGCTCATCAGCGCCGCCGAGTCGCAGATCGTCTTCACGACCTCCATCTCGTGGGTGATGAGCAGGACGGTCAGGCCGAGCTGCCGGTTGAGGTCGCGCAGGAGCTGGAGGATGGAGCGGGTGGTCTCCGGGTCGAGGGCGCTGGTCGCCTCGTCGGAGAGGAGCACCTTCGGGCGGCCGGCGAGCGCGCGGGCGATGCCGACGCGCTGCTTCTGGCCGCCGGAGAGCTGGGCGGGGTAGGCCTTGGCCTTGTCGGCGAGTCCGACGAGGTCGAGCAGTTCCAGGGCGCGGCGGGAGCGCTCCTCGCCGGTGACACCGAGGATCTCCAGCGGGAGTTCGATGTTGTCCTTGACGGTGCGGGAGGACAGCAGGTTGAAGTGCTGGAAGACCATGCCGATCGAGCTGCGCGCGCGGCGCAGCTCCTTCCCGGCCCGGCGGCCCCGGCCGGCGAGCGCGGTGAGGTCCTGGCCGTCGACGGTGACCGTCCCGGCGGTGGGGCGTTCGAGGAGGTTGACGCAGCGGATCAGCGAGGATTTGCCGGCGCCGCTGCGGCCCACGACGCCGAAGACCTCGCCCTCGCGGACATGCAGGTCGACGCCGTCGAGCGCGGTGACCTCACGGCCGCGCGACTGCGCGGACCGGTAGACCTTGGTCAGGCCCGTAGTAGTGATCACAGGGGGTTTCCGTCACTGTCGAGTGCGCGGCGGGATGGGCCGGGCACGGGGCATTCGTCGTTGCCGCGCGCACGTCGGCGCGGTGGGTGACCGGGGCACGGCGCGTGCGGGACAGGCCCGACCGGGCGCGGGCGTGCGTGGGGGGGCAGGCTCGCTTCGGGGGCGCGAGGCTCAGGCGGGGGCCCTCAGAAGGAGCACATTCGACACAGACAACGAGCACCGGGCGTCGTGATCGCCTCGGTCGCGGGGGCGCGGTAGCTCGTCGTGGTCATGCGGCAAGTAAAACAGACATCAGACCGCCCACCGGGCGAGTGTCCGAATAGCGGAACAAAACGTCGCACCATACGGACGGCTCCGGAGGCGCGGCGGCAGCGGTCCGGCCGCCTCGGCGGGCCCGGGTCGGGGCCGCTCCCCCGGCCGTGACCTGCATGAATACGGAGCGGCCCGCGGCGGTGGCCGGATCCGCGCACCTTTCGGGGGCGGTCCCGGACCGGCGTGCGCTGTGGTCAAGGCCACGGTCACCCGGCGCTCGCCGCGCGCGGGCCGAGCGCGGGCGGAACGCGAGTGGAACACAGCCGGAACGCGGGCGGCCGGACGCGGCCGGGGGCGCCCGCCGGGGGCCTATTACGCCGTAATACTCTCAGGTCCATGCTTGTCGCCCTGACGGTCACGGTCTCCGTGGCCGCGCTCGTCCTCGCCGCCTGGTGCGGTCACGCCGCCTACCGCGACCAGCCCACCAAGGACTGGCACTTCATCGGCATGGCCGTGGTGTCCCTGCTGGCGCTGGTCCAGTTCGTGGTCGGGGTCGTGCAGCTCGCACGCGGCGAGCAGGCCGACGAGGGCACGGTCATCTTCGTCTCGTACCTGCTGGGCGCCCTGCTGGCCGTGCCCGCGGCGGGCTTCCTGTCGTTGGGTGAGCGGACCCGCTGGGGTTCGGTGACGGTCGCGGCGGGGGCGGTCGTCCTGGCCGTGCTGGAAGTACGGCTCCACGACATCTGGGGAGGCTGACCCGATGAGCACCGAGGTACCGGAGACGTCCGGGGCGCCGGAGACGTCCGGGGCGCCGGGCGGCGCGCCCGCCCCGCCGGCCCCCCTGGTCAAGGGCCCCGGGCTGCTGCTGGTCTGGCTGTACGGGGTGATGTCCGTGGGCGCCGTCTCGCGCTCGGCCTACCAGATCGCCACGGAGTTCGACCACGCGCCGCTGGCCTACTCGCTCTCCGCCGTCGCGGCCGCCGTCTACGCGTTCATCACGTACACCCTGGTGCGCGGCGGCGAGGCGGCGCGCCGGGCGGCCCTGGTGTGCTGTGCCGCGGAGCTGGCCGGGGTCCTGACCGTGGGGACATGGGCGCTGGCGGACCCGTCCGCCTTCCCGGACTCCACCGTCTGGTCGGACTACGGCAGGGGCTATCTCTTCATCCCGGTGCTGCTGCCGGTCACGGGCATCCTGTGGCTGCGGAAGCGGGGCGCGGCGCGCGCGTGATTCCGGGGTGACCGGGACGCGTTCGAGAAGCGGAATCCCCGGTCGGCCTCCGCCGCTGCGCGGCGGACGGGGAGGATTCCGCCCTCACGTCAGGCGCTGGCCAGGTACACCCGGTCGGCGGGCGTCTTCTCCAGCGTGACGAGCCGCAGCCGCGGACCGACCTGCTCCGTCGCCACCGGCGCGTACCCACGGCTGCGGTAGAGCCGCAGATTGCCCTCGCTGCGGTGGCCCGTGAAGAGCTGGAAGCGCCGCGCGGCCGGTTCCGCCGTGAAGTGGACCTCTATGGCGTCGAGCAGCCGCCCGCCGAGACCGTGCCTGCGCAGCCGTGGATGGACGATGAGTTTCGCGATCCGCGCGGTGCCCGTCTCGTCGACGCTGCCGCGCACGGAGGCCACCACCTCGTCGCCGAGGCGGGCCACCAGGGCGTGTCCGCCGGCGAGTTCGGCCCGCAGGTCGTCGAGCGTCTGGGTCAGCGGCTCGATGGTGTAGTCGCCGTACAGCTCGGCCTCGTTCTGATAGCACAGGTACTGGAGTTTCAGGATCTGTTCCGCGTCCTGCGCACGCGCCGCTGAGATGGTCACGCTCATGCCCATGTGTGCATGCCTCCCGCTCACTTGGTCCGCCGGTGTCTACCGCTCCTTTCCCCCGCGTTCAGGAGCCGCAACCTCCGCCGCCAGCATTCTGCGCAGGCATCCCAGGCATCTCGAACGCAAGGGCCCCAAACTGCCCTGTGACATACCCAACTCACCGGCCATCTCCCGATAGGTGAGGTCCTCGGCGGACAGCATCGCCGTCAGCACGCTCGGGCAGCGGCCGGGCGTGCGACCGACCGCCGCGCGCACCACCCTGTTCCAGTCGGTGCGCAGCGCGATCCGCTCGGGGTCCGATTCGAGGTCGGCGGGTGGTTCGTGACGATACGTGCGTTCCCTGGCGGCGATGCGCCGGGCGCGGCGGGCCTCCGCCCGTACGACATCGCGCACCCAGCGCGCCGGGTCGCCGGGCGCCCCGGCCCGGACCGGCCGCTCCAGCAGCCGCACCCAGGCGCCCTGTTCGAGGTCCCCGGCCTCGACACCGGCCGCCGGCGCCTCGGCCGCGGCCTCGGCCCGGACCAGGGGCAGCAGCGCGCGGACCAGGGTCCCCGGCGCGGCCGCCGGGGGGCCCGGCGCGCGCCTGGGCTGCGGCGGGCGGTGCGCCTCTGGCTGGGGCGGGCGGGGTACGCGGAGGGGCCGGGTGGCACGGGCTGGCGTCATGTCCGGCGGGACGTACGGGCGGTGGGGGAAGGTTGCCCCCCGGCCGGGCAGTCACCCGACCGGGGGAAGCCGGCTCAGCGGCTGACGAAGTCCGCCCGCGCGAGCAGACCGGTGTCCGGGTTGTCGGTGAAGATCCCGTCGATGCCCTGCTCGAAGTAGGCCCGCAGGGCGCCGAAGGCGTCGCCGTACGCGTTCGGGTCCGTGCCGCGCCGGAAGTCGGCGGGCAGGAAGGCGTTCTCGTTGCGGAGCGTGTACGGATGCAGGACCAGCCCCTCGGCGTGGGCGTCCCGTACGAGCGTGGTGGGCTTCCCGAGCCTGCCCGCGGCGTCCTTCGGGATGACGAGGTCGAGCGTCGGGCCGATGCCCTGCGCGAAGGAGGCGATCCACTTCAGCCCCTCGGGCTTCACCAGATCGGCGACCGTCCGCGGGTCGCCCGCCACCGTGAAGTCCCAGGGGCGGCTGCCCGCCGCGTCGAGCAGGACGACGCGCGGCGAGTCGACCAGCTTCGCCATCCGCCGCATGCTGCTCGGCTCGAAGGACTGGAGGAAGATCGCGGAGTCGGCGCGGTCGCGGCGGTACTTCCGGAGCAGCTTCGCGAAGGGCTCCTCCAGGCCGAGGCCGATGGAGCGGAAGTAGGTGGGGTGCTTGGTCTCGGTGTAGAGCCAGACGGTGCGGCCGAGGCGGCGGCCCTGCTCGTCGGCCCAGCGGAGCACCTCCTCGAAGGTGGGCACCGTCCAGCGGCCGTCGTAGAGCGTGTTGTGCTGCCGCACGCCCGGGATGCGCTCCTTGGCGCGCAGGGTCTTCAGCTCGGCAAGGGTGAAGTCCTCGGTGAACCAGCCCGTGAGGCTGACCCCGTCGATGGACTTGGTGGCCTTGCGGTCGGCGAACTCCGGGTGGTCCGCGACATCGGTGGTGGCCGTGATGTCGTTCTCGTGACGGCACACCAGATGCCCGTCCTTGGTGGGCACCAGGTCCTGCTCGATCACGTGCGCGCCGAGGTCGAGGGCGTGCTGGTACGAGCCGAGGGTGTGCTCGGGGCGGTAGCCGCTGGCCCCCCGGTGGCCGATGACCGTGGGCACGGGGAGAGCCTGCCCCGACGGCCCGTGACCGCCCCGTCCCCGCTCGGCGGCGACCGCCGCGGTGGGCAGCGCCACGGCCGCCGAGCCGAGCACCGCCGCGCCCAGTACGGTCCGCCGTCCGGGCGTGTTCCGCGCACCCTGTGTCATGAACGCTCCTTCGATGTTCGATGTGAGGTCCGGCACCTGAGAATCGAGGTGAGCGTAGGCGGACGTCCCCTCCGTACGGGAGACCATCGCGCGAACGTGGTGGGAACACAGATCAACAGTGCGTATCCACTCCGTGAACCCGATGTGCGGCGCGCCCGGGCCGCGAGTACCGTACTCACCTGCACGGATTTACTCGGCCGTCCAACAACCGCACCACGACACCGGAGGACCCGTTGTCCCGCTTCGCCCTCATCAAGGCAGTGCTCGGGCCGGTCATGCGCCTGATGTTCCGTACGAGGGTGGAGGGCGCCGAGAACATCCCGCGGAGCGGCCCCGTCATCCTCGCCGGGAACCACCTCACCTTCATCGACTCGATGGTCCTGCCGCTGGTCTGCGACCGTCAGGTCTTCTTCATCGGCAAGGACGAGTACGTCACGGGCAAGGGGCTCAAGGGCCGGCTGATGGCGTGGTTCTTCACCGGTGTCGGCATGATCCCGGTGGACCGGGACGGCGGCCGGGGCGGTGTCGCGGCGCTGATGACGGGCCGCCGGGTGCTGGAGCGGGGCCAGCTCTTCGGCATCTACCCGGAGGGCACCCGCTCCCCCGACGGCCGCCTGTACCGGGGGCGTACGGGTATCGCGCGGCTGACGCTGATGACCGGCGCGCCGGTGGTCCCGTTCGCGATGATCGGAACGGACAAGCTCCAGCCGAGCGGTTCCGGCATGCCGCGCTTCGGCAAGGTGACGGTGCGCTTCGGCGAGCCGATGGAGTTCTCCCGGTACGAGGGCATGGACCGGGACCGCTATGTGCTGCGCGCGGTGACGGACTCGGTGATGACCGAGGTCATGGAGCTGTCCGGGCAGGAGTACGTGGACGTCTACGCCACGAAGGCCAAGGCCGCGTAGACGCGCCGGTCCTCAGTGTTCGACGCCGTCGTCCAGCTTCTGGCCCCGCAGCAGGAACCAGGCGGCCACCGCCGTCGCCAGCAGGACCGCCGCGCCGAGGCCCGACGCCAGGCGCAGGCCCTCGACGAAGGCGCCCTGGGCGGCGGTGAGCAGGTCCGCGCCCGCGGGGCCCGGCAGGGTGGCCGCCGCGTCCACCGCGCCGCCCAGTGACTGGTGGGCCTGCGCGGCCGTCGCCTCGGGGATGCCGGGCGGGGTGGCGAAGTCCCGGTAGACGCCGGTGACGACGGAGCCGAGCAGCGCGATGCCGAGCGCCGCGCCCAGTTCGTACGCCGTCTCGGAGACCGCGGAGGCCGAGCCCGCCTGTTCCTTGGGGACGCTGGAGAGGATCACGTCCGCGGTGACGGTGAACGAGAAGCCCGCGCCGGCCCCGACGAGCAGCAGCACCGCGCCCAGCACCGGGTAGCCGGTGGACGCGCTCAGCCCGGTCATCACGGCGAGCGGGACACCGATCGCCGCGAGCCCGCCGGCCACCACCGCCCGTACGGAGAACCGGCGCGCGGCGCGGCCCGCGAGCAGCCCGGTCACCACCGCGCCGATCGCCGCGGGCAGTTCGGCGACGCCGGCCTCCAGCGGGCCGCGCCCCTGGACCAGTTGCAGGAACTGTGAGAGGAAGAAGACCAGCCCGGACAGGCCGAGGATCGTCAGCAGATCGGCCAGTACGGCACCGGAGAAGCCCCGGTGGTGGAAGAGGCGCACGTCCAGCAGCGGGGCGGGCAGGGTGAGCTGGCGGCGTACGAACCAGTACAGCGCGGCCACGCCGGCCACCGCGACCACCGCGACGTCCCAGGCCGCACCGTGCGCGGCGGCCTCCTTGATCGCGTACACGACACCGACGACGCCGACGAGCGAGAGCGCCACGCTGAGCAGATCCCACGGGCCCGGGGCCGGGTTCTTCGACTCGGGGAGCGTACGGATGCCGACGAGGACGAGCACCGCCATCACGGGCAGGTTGATCAGGAAGACCGAGCCCCACCAGAAGTGCTCCAGCAGGAAGCCGCCGACGACCGGGCCGACCGCCGCGCCCGCCGACGCCATCGCGCCCCAGATGCCGATGGCGAGACTGCGCTCGCGGGGATCGTGGAAGAGATTCCGGATCAGGGCGAGCGTGGCCGGCATCAGGGTCGCTCCCGCGACCCCCAGCAGCGCCCGCGCCACGATCATCATCTCCGGGGTGGACGCGTAGGCGTTCAGCACGGAGACACCGCCGAAGGCGACCGCGCCCGTCAGCAGCAGCTTCTTGCGGCCGATGCGGTCGCCGAGGCTGCCCATCGAGACCAGCAGGCCCGCGATGACGAAGGAGTAGATGTCGCCGATCCACAGGAGCTGTGTGCCGGAGGGTTTGAGGTCCTCACTGAGGAAGGGGGTGGCGAGGCCGAGCACGGTGGCGTCGACGGCCACCAGCAGCACCGCGAGGACCAGGACGGTGAGCGCGATCCAGCGCCCGGGACGGGGCCGGATCCCGGTGTCCGTCACCGCCGGGTGGGTGCTGGTCATGTGTCCACGCTCCGTCGCGCTCCGCCGAGCAGCAGCTCGACGATCATGTACGGGAAGTCCTTGGCGGCGACCCTGCCGTCGTGGATCGCCCAGGCGCCGGCGCCGATGAGTCCGTACAGCGCCTCGGTCAGCCAGGCGGGGCTGAGGTCGATCCGGAAGTGGCCCTGTTCCTGGCCGCGCCGGAAGAGTGCGGAGAACCGGGCGTCGATCCGGTCCCAGCCCTCGTTGACCTCGCCCTCGAAGAGCTGGTTCTCGGTGACGAGGAAGGCGAGGAGCCCGGCGACGGGTTCGACCCGGGCGACGAGCCGGCGCAGCGCCTCGTCCGCGGGGCCCTCGCCGAGCCGGGCCTCGTCCAGGGCCGCCTCCAGCTCCTGGAGGCCGCGCGCCTCCAGCGCCTTGATCAGCGCGTCCCGCCCGGCGAAGTGCCGGTGGAGGGTGGCCCGGCCGATGCCGGCGGCGCGCGCGACCTCGTCCATGGTCGCGGTCGGTCTGCGGGTGAGCAGGGCCGCGGCGGTGCGCAGCACCTGGTCCCGGTCGGTCGTCATGAGGCAACCATAACCCGAATGAGACATCTACGTCTCATTCAATACGATGATCTACCAGAGAGCCGGAGAGGTGGAGTGGATGAGGCCACTGCTGCTGATCGATGTCGACGGTCCGCTCAATCCGTACGTCGCCCTGTCGGAGCCGCGGCCGCCGGGCGGCTACACCGCGCATGTGATGCGCCCCTCGGCCTGGCCGTACCCGCAGCCGCTGACCGTGCTGCTCAACCCGGAGCACGGCACGGAGCTGCTGGCCCTCGCGGGCCGTTACGAGCTGGTCTGGGCCACGACCTGGGAGGGTGACGCCAACGAATGGATCGGGCCGCACCTCGGGCTGCCGGAGCTGCCGTACATCAGCTGGCCCGAAACACATGGGAGGACCCCGCGGGGGACCTTCTGGAAGACGCGGTACGTCCTGGAGTACGCGGCCGGGCGGCCGTTCGCCTGGGTCGACGACGAGATCACGTCGTACGACCGGGAGTGGGTGGAGCGGGAACACCTCGCCCCCGCCCTGCTGCTGCGCGTCGACCCCGGCATCGGGCTGACCCGGCCGGACTTCGAGGCGCTCGCGCGGTGGGCGGCGGCGCGGTGATCCCGCGCCGCCGCCCACCGGCGGGCCGTCACTTCCTGGCGGTGGCCCAGGCGTGCTGGATCACCAGGTCCGCCTTGACCTCGGCGAGCTGGGCGGCCACGGCGGAGGGGGCCGTGCCGCCCCGGCCGTTACGGGAGGCCAGCGATCCGGCCACGTTGAGCACCGACCGGACGTCCGGGGTGAGGTGCGCGGAGATCTTCGCGAACTGCTCGTCCGTCAGCTCGTCCAGCTCGATACCGAGCGACTCGCACTCCTTGACGCACTCCCCCGCGACCTCGTGGGCCACCCGGAACGGCACACCCTGGCGGACCAGCCACTCCGCGATGTCCGTGGCGAGCGAGAAACCGGCGGGGGCCAGCTCCTCCATCCTGGTCCGGTTGACGGTCAGCGTGGCCATCATGCCGGTGAAGGCGGGCAGCAGGACCTCCAGCTGGTCGCAGGAGTCGAAGACCGGCTCCTTGTCCTCCTGGAGATCGCGGTTGTACGCGAGCGGCAGCGCCTTGAGCGTGGCCAGCAGCCCGGTCAGATTGCCGATGAGCCGCCCCGACTTGCCGCGCGCCAGCTCCGCGATGTCCGGGTTCTTCTTCTGCGGCATGATCGAGGAGCCGGTGGAGAACGCGTCGTGCAGGGTGACGAAGGAGAACTCCTTCGTGTTCCAGAGGATGATCTCCTCCGCGATACGCGACAGGTTGACACCGATCATCGCGGTGATGAAGGCGAACTCGGCCACGAAGTCGCGCGAGGCCGTCCCGTCGATCGAGTTGCCCACCGAGCCGCGCTCGAAGCCCAGGTCGGCGGCGACCGCCTCGGGGTCGAGGCCGAGCGAGGAGCCGGCCAGCGCGCCGGAGCCGTACGGGGAGACCGCCGTGCGCTTGTCCCACTGCCGCAGCCGCTCCGCGTCGCGGGAGAGCGACTGGACGTGCGCGAGTACGTGGTGCGCGAAGAGGACGGGCTGGGCGTGCTGGAGGTGCGTGCGCCCCGGCATCGCGACGTCCGGGTTGGCCTCGGCGAGACCGACCAGCGCGTCCTGGAGGTCGGCGATCAGCCCGCCGACGATCCGCGCGTGGTCGCGCAGGTACATCCGGAAGAGCGTGGCGACCTGGTCGTTGCGGGAGCGGCCGGCGCGCAGCTTGCCGCCGAGGTCGGCGCCGAGGCGCTCCAGGAGCCCCCGCTCCAGGGCGGTGTGGACGTCCTCGTCGGCGACGGTGCCGGTGAACGAGCCGTCGGCGACGTCCGCCTCCAGCCGGTCGAGACCGGCGATCATGCGGGTCAGTTCGTCGGCGGTGAGCAGTCCCGCCTTGTGGAGCACCCGGGCGTGGGCACGGGACCCGGCGATGTCGTACGGCGCGAGCCGCCAGTCGAAGTGGACCGACGCCGACAGGGCCGCCAGCGCGTCCGAGGGACCGTCGGCGAAGCGTCCGCCCCAGAGCCGGACGTCACCGTTGTTGCTGCTCACTGCGGAACTCCTTGGAGGGTTCGTGAAGTCTCGGGCAGGGTGCCCGGAAGAAGCACGGCCGCCTCCCCGCCGTGGAGGAGGGGGGGAGGCGGCCGTCGTACGGGCGGGGTGAGCCGGGCTCGCTCAGGCGAGGTCGCGCCGGGCGGCGATCTTGGAGGAGAGCCCAAAGATCTCGATGAAGCCCTGGGCCTTGGACTGGTCGAACGTGTCGCCCGAGTCGTAGGTGGCGAGGTTGAAGTCGTACAGCGACTCGTCCGACCGACGGCCGGTGACGACGGCCCGGCCGCCGTGCAGCGTCATCCGGATGTCGCCGGTGACGTGCTGGTTGGCCTCGTTGATGAAGCCGTCCAGGGCACGCTTGAGCGGGGAGAACCACAGGCCGTCGTAGACGATCTCGCCCCAGCGCTGCTCGACCTGCCGCTTGTAGCGGGCCAGCTCGCGCTCGACGGTGACGTTCTCCAGCTCCTGGTGCGCGGTGATCAGCGCGATGGCGCCGGGCGCCTCGTAGATCTCCCGGGACTTGATGCCCACGAGCCGGTCCTCGACCATGTCGATCCGGCCGATGCCCTGGGCACCCGCCCGCTCGTTGAGCTGCTGGATGGCCTGGAGGACGGTGACGGGCTTGCCGTCGATCGCGACGGGGACGCCCTCCTTGAAGGAGATGATCACCTCGTCGGCCTCGCGCGGGGTGGCCGGGTTCGAGGTGTACTCGTACACGTCCTCGATCGGGCCGTTCCAGATGTCCTCCAGGAAGCCCGTCTCGACGGCGCGCCCGAAGACGTTCTGATCGATGGAGTACGGGGACTTCTTGGTGGTCGCGATCGGGAGGTTCTTCTCCTCGCAGAAGGCGATCGCCTTGTCCCGGGTCATCGCGTAGTCGCGGACCGGGGCGATGCACTTCAGGTCCGGGCCGAGGGCGGTGATCCCGGCCTCGAACCGCACCTGGTCGTTGCCCTTGCCGGTGCAGCCGTGGGCGACGGTGCCGGCGCCGTGCTTCTTGGCGGCGGCGACGAGGTGCTTGACGATCGTCGGCCGGGAGAGGGCGGAGACCAGCGGGTAGCGGTCCATGTAGAGGGCGTTGGCCTTGATCGCCGGGAGGCAGTACTCCTCGGCGAACTCGTCCTTGGCGTCCGCGACCTCGGCCTCCACCGCACCGCAGGCGAGCGCGCGCTTGCGGATGACGTCCAGGTCCTCGCCACCCTGGCCGACGTCCACGGCAACGGCGATGACCTCGGCGCCCGTCTCCTCGGCGATCCAGCCGATGGCGACGGAGGTGTCCAGGCCGCCCGAATAGGCGAGTACGACGCGCTCGGTCACGGGTTTCTCCTCACGATGCATTCACTGATGGGCATAAGTATGCATCCCTCCGTATGATTCGTCAATCTCGGAGAGATTGGAGTGACGTTTGAACGGACGGCGTGATCACCTCGTACACCTCACCGAACGCAGGCGCCGCGTTGTACGAACCGAGGTCGAGCCGTCCGGCCACTCACCGGACGGCCCCCACCCCCGCCCTTATCCGAGTGAGGTTTCCGCATGTCCAGGGCTCTTCCGAAGTACAACAAGCGCCGTGTGCTTATCGCCGGTGGCGCCGCCGCGGTCGTCCTGTCCGGTGCCGTGATCGCCGGCAACGCCTTGGCCGGCGAGGGCGACAGCGGTACGCAGGCCGGCTCGCCCGGCACGGTGAGCTGCCCGGCCGTCGCGGGCTCGCTCCCCGCGGTCCCGGCCTCCGCCCAGGCCGAGATCGACCGCAACCTCGCGCTCCTGGAGACCCAGATCTCCGAGGCGAACCAGCGGCTGATCGACACCGTCGGCCAGGGCGGCCCGAACTTCGTGCAGAACGCCATCCTCGGCCCGCTGGAGGACAAGCGCGTCGCCACCATCAACCGCATGGCCACCGCCATCGGCCGCACCGCCGAGAAGCCCGTCGGCCTCGACGCGCTCGCGCCCTGCACCCTGAACGCGGGGGGCGGCGGGAACGCCGGGGCCGGAGACGCGGGAGCCGGTGACGCCGGGGCTGGTGACGCGGGCGCCGGGGACGCCGGAGCCGGGGATGCCGGGGCTGGTGACGCGGGCGCCGGGAATGCCGGAGCCGGTGACGCCGGGGCCGGAGACGCGGGAGCCGGGGACGCCGGAGCCGGGGACGCCGGGGCCGGGGCCGGGAACGCCGGCGCCGCGGGCACCGTGAACTGCCCGGATGTCGCGGGCTCGCTCCCCGCGGTCCCGGCCTCCGCCCAGGCCGAGATCGACCGCAACCTCGCCCTGCTCAACACGCAGATCTCCGAGGCGAACCAGCGGATCATCGACACCGTCGGCCAGGGTGGCCCGAACTTCGTGCAGAACGCCATCCTCGGCCCGCTGGAGGACAAGCGCGTCGCCACCATCAACCGCATGGCCACCGCCATCGGCCGCAGCGCCGAGAAGCCCGTCGGCCTCGACGCGCTCGCGCCCTGCACCCTGAACTGACCACCGGACCGACCCCACCGGACCGAACTCTGACCGGGACGCCGTCGTCGCTGCCGAGCGACGGCGGCGTTCCGTTCGTCCGGCACGCTCGCGACAATCATCCGTATGGGAAAACGCTATGAACGGATCGACGGCAGAATCCGTGCCTTCATCGAGGAACAGCCCGTTTTCTTCACCGCCACCGCCCCGCTCGCGGACGACGGCCACGTCAACCTCTCGCCCAAGGGGCGCGCCGGCACCCTCGTCGTGGTCGACGAGCTGACCCTGGCCTATCTCGACTTCGGCGGCAGCGGCGCCGAGACCATCGCCCACCTCCGGGAGAACGGCCGCATCACCCTGATGTGGTGCGCCTTCACCGGCCCGCCCAAGGTGCTGCGGGTGCACGGCAGGGGTGAGCCGGTCTTCCGCGACGACCCGCGCTGGGCCACCTACATCCCGTACTTCGCGGAGGCCGACGGACCGGCCGCCCGCGCGATCATCGTCGTCCACGCCCTGCGGATCGGCGACGCCTGCGGATTCGCCGTGCCCTTCATGGAGTACCGCGCGGAACGCACCCAGCACGCCGAGCACTTCGGGCGGAAGTCCGACGAGGAGTTCGCCGCGTACTGCGCGAAGAAGGAGCATGTCCCGGTGAGCCTGGACGGGCTCCCCGCGCTGCCGGTGCCACTGCCCCCGCGGACGGACCGGCCGGCTGAATCCGGGCTGCGTTCGGCCTAGCGCGCGGCCTTCCAGGGGGACGGCGGCGGACCACCCGCGTACGGTCCGGGCCATGCGTACCGCTCGTACCGCCCGCGCCCTCGCCGTCCTCGCCGCCGCCACCCTGCTCGCCCTCGGCACCGGGGCGCCCGCCGCCGGAACCGTCCACGGCGCCCGAACCGCCGACGCGCCGCTGCCCGAGCGGATGGCCGACACCGGCGGCGGCAGCCAGCTCCTCACCGCCGAGGCGCCCGGCACCGGGTCGACCACCGGCCGGCTCACCTGGTGGGACCGGCGGGACGGCCGGTGGGTGGCCGCCGGCTCCGCCGCCGCGCGCTTCGGGGCCGGCGGGCTCACCGAGGGCACCGGCCGACGGCAGGGCACCTCCACCACGCCGACGGGGGTGTACGACCTGCCGTACGCGTTCGGGACCGCCCCCGCGCCCGCCGGGACCGCGTACTCCTACCGTCCCGTGACCGGGGCGTCCTGGTGGTGCCAGGACAACGCGTCGCGCGACTACAACCGCTGGGTGGAGGGGCTGCCCGCGGACTGCCGGGCCGCCGAGTCGGAGCGGCTCGCGGACTACGGGACGCAGTACTCCCACGCCATGGTCATCGGCTTCAACTACGACCGGCCGGTGCGCGGCCGGGGCGCGGGGATCTTCCTCCACGTCGACGGCGCGGGGGCGACGGCCGGCTGTGTCTCCGTGCCGGCCGACGCGATGCGGGCCGTGCTGGCGTGGGCGGACCCGGCGCGCGCCCCGCACCTCGCGATCGGCACGGCGGACGGGCCGACCGCGCTGACGGCCGTCACCCGGTTCGGAGGAACCACCAAAGATTGAACTCGTCGCACCGCTCCCCCGCTTCTTTGAACCCGCCGTCACTCAAATCCGTATCGGCGGGCACGGAGGAGAGTTGAGGTGCAGTTCCCGTGGCGATGATGCACAACGGCCGGGCCGCCAGACGGCAGACCATGCGCGCGATCAGCCCCCAGCGGTCGGGCGCGCTGCCCCTGCTGGTGATGTGCTGGGCGGGCGCGGCCGCCGTCATGGCGTTGTGGTGGCAGAACACCGCGGTCGTCTACATGAACATGGCCGAGTGGCTGCTCGGCGGGGGCCGGCTCACCGGGCTGCTGGGCGGCTATCTGATCGCGATCGTGGTGCTGCTGATGGCGCGGGTGCCCGCGCTGGAGCGGCGGGTCGGTTCCGACCGGGTGGCCCGCTGGCACGCGGTGAGCGGCCGGTACGCGGTGAGCCTGGTGATCGCCCATGTCGTGCTGACGGTCTGGGGGTACGCGGTCCAGGCGAACAGCCCGATTCTGGAGCAGACCGTCAATGTGGTCACCACGTTCCCGCGGATGATCGAGGCCACGATCGGGACGGTGCTCCTCCTCCTGGTCGGCTTCGTCTCGGCCGGTACGGTGCGCCGCAAGGTGCGCTACGAGACCTGGTACTACCTGCACCTCCTCACCTACGTGGCGGTCTACCTGACGTTCTGGCACCAGCTCGCCACGGGCGCCGAGTTCGTCGGCAACGCGACGGCGACGACGGTCTGGTACGTGCTGTACGCGGCGGCCGGCGCCCTGCTGCTCTGGTACCGCGTCCTGACGCCGGTCCGGCTCAACATGCGCCACCGGATGCGGGTCGACTCGACGGTGTACGAGGCGCCGGGCGTGGTCTCCGTACTGATCACCGGACGGCGGCTGCACCGGATCGGCGCGCAGCCCGGCCAGTTCTTCCGCTGGCGGTTCCTCACCGACGGACTGCGCTGGAGCTCCAACCCGTACTCGCTCTCGGCGCCGCCGCGCCCGGACCTGCTGCGGATCACCGTCAAGGCGAACGGGGAGCACAGTGAGGCCCTGGCGCGGCTGGAGCCCGGCACGCGGATCTGGGCGGAGGGGCCCTACGGCGCGCTGACCGCGGGCCGGCGGAGCCAGGAGAAGGTGCTGATGATCGCGGGCGGGGCCGGCATCACCCCGATGCGGGCGCTGTTCGAGACGCTGCCCGGTGAGCCCGGCGATCTGACGCTGCTCTACCGGGCCAGCAAGACCGAGGACCTGGCGCTGTGGAGCGAGCTGCGCCAGATCGCGTCGGCGCGCGGGGCGCGGCTGCTGTACGCGGTCAACGGTCCCGACGGGGTCCGGCCCGAGATCACCCCCCAGCGGCTGCGCGAGCTGCTGCCGGACATCGACGACCACGACGTGTACGTGTGCGGGCCCACCGGGCTCGCCCGTCAATCGTACGAAGCCCTGCGCGAGGCGGGCGTGCCCGCCCGGCGCATCCATCACGAGTCCTTCGAAATGTGAGGCAGCCGGTGAAGAGGAAGCATCCGCTCCGGCGGATCATGATCGGTGTCGCCGCGACCGCGTCGGGCATAGTCCTGCTGCTCGCGCTGAAGCAGCCCGGCGGGTCCTCGGTGGTCGGCGCGACGGCGCCCCCCGGCTCCGCGGCGGGCGCGGCGGCGGGTGCGGCCGGGGCCAACGGCGGGCAGCCCCTGCTCGGGGACGCCGTGAACACCCAGTACGGCCCGGTCCAGGTGCGGCTCACCATGGCCGGCGGCAGGATCACCCAGGCCGAGGCGGTGCAGGCGCCGGGCTCGGACGCGCGCTCCAAGTCGATCACGGCCGACGCCGTACCGAAGCTGAACCAGGCGGCGGTCACCGCGCAGAGCGCCCGGATCGACGCCGTGACGGGGGCCAGCTACACCAGCAAGGGCTACCAGGAATCGCTCCAGAGCGCCCTGGACAAGGCGGGTACGGCCGGTACCGGCGGTACGGGCGCGGACGCGGGCGGCGGTTCGGTCGAGGCGGGCGGCGAGACGGGCGCCGGAGCGAGCGGGGGCGCGGGCTCCGGGTCGGACGGCTCCGGGGCGGACGCGGGATCCGGCACCGGGGCGGGGTCGGGCTCCGACGCCCCGCCCGCGGCGCCCGCCGCCCCGAAGACCGTCCTCGGGAGCGCGGTCGACACCCAGTACGGGCCCGTCCAGGTGCGGATCACCGTCGCGGACGGGAAGGTCACCGCGTCCGAGGCGGTCCGGGCCCCCTCCTCGGACGCCCGCAGCAAGTCGGTGACCGCCGACTCCGTACCGAAGCTGAACCAGGCGGCGGTCACCGCGCAGAGCGCACAGATCGACGCCGTGTCCGGCGCCAGCTACACCAGCGAGGGCTACCGGGAATCGCTCCAGAGCGCGCTCGACCAGGCGGGCCTCTGATGGCGCCCGAGGGGGCGCGGCTGCGCCATGTCGAGGAGTCGATGGGCACGGTCTTCTCGTTCGACATCCGGGGGGTACGGGACCGGCCGCGGGTACGGGCGGGGCTCCAGGCGGCGGTGGCCTCGCTGCATCGCGCGGACGAGATCTTCTCGACGTACCGCCCCGACAGCCAGATCTCGCGGCTCAACCGGGGTGAGCTGACGCTCTCCGACTGTCTGACGGAGGTCGTCGAGGTGCTCGACCTGTGCGCGGAGGCCGAGCGGGAGAGCGACGGCTGGTTCACCCCCCGGTACGCGGGCGGGGTCGACCCGACGGGGCTGGTGAAGGGCTGGGCGGTGGAGCGGGCGGCCCGGATGATCGCCTCGTCCGGGGCTGCCTCGGTCTGCCTCAACGGCGGCGGCGACATCCAGCTGGTGGGCGGCCCCTGGCGGGTGGGCATCGCCGATCCGCTGCACCCCGGGGACCTCGCCACGGTGATCGAGGCCGACCAGGGCCTGGGCCTGGCCACCTCGGGCCCGGCGGAGCGGGGCTGCCACGTCCTGGACCCGCATACGGGCGAGGCGCCGGACGGGGGCCTGGCGTCGGTCACCGTGGTCTGCGAGGAGGGCGTGACGGCGGCGGACACCCGGGCGACGGCCGCGTACGCGATGGGCGAGCGGGCGCGGGAGTGGCTGGAGGCGCTGCCGGGCACCGAGGGCTTCGCCGTCACACCGCACGGCGGGACCTGGGCGACGAGCGGCTTCCACCGCCATGTCGCGACCGTGGGGGTCTGAGCGGACGGCACACGGGCGGCGCCGTATCCACCGCACGCGCGGGCGGCGCCGTACCGGCGCACACGGACGGCGCCGTACCGACGCGAGCCGGGCGGCCCGGGGACAACCCGGGCCGCCCGGACGGCGGTTGAGCCGCGGGGACGCCGGCCGCACACCCCCTGGGGCGCGTTCAGCGGTCGTTCTGGGCCAGTTTCAGCAGATGGTCCGCGAGGGCCTGGCCGCCGGCCGGGTCGCGGCTGATCAGCATGAGGGTGTCGTCGCCGGCGATCGTGCCGAGGATGTCGCTCAGTTCGGCCTGGTCGATGGCGGAGGCGAGGAACTGGGCCGCGCCCGGCGGGGTGCGCAGGACGACGAGGTTGGCGGACGCCTCGGCGGAGATGAGGAGTTCACCGGCGAGGCGGCGCATCCGCTCCTCCTTGGCGGACTCCCCCAGCGGGGCGTGCGGGGTGCGGAAGCCGCCCTCGCTGGGGACCGCGTAGATCAACTCACCGTTGGTGTTGCGGATCTTGACCGCGCCCAGTTCGTCCAGGTCCCGGGAGAGCGTCGCCTGGGTGACGCTCAGCCCGTCGTCCGCGAGCAGTTTCGCCAGCTGGCTCTGGGAGCGCACCGGCTGCCGGTTGAGGATGTCGACGATCCGGCGGTGGCGGGCGGTTCTGGTCTGCGGCACGGACGGCCCGCCGTGCTCTGCTTCCTGGGCGTGGGCGTCGGTCATCGTCGTCGTCTCATTTCTCAGGATCGTCCGTCCCCGTGCGCGTCGTCGAGGATGCCGGGAAGGGCCTCCAGGAACGCGTCCACCTCGGTGTCGCCGATGATCAGGGGAGGCATCAGCCGTACGACGTCGGGGGCGGGGGCGTTCACCAGGAAACCGGCACCCTGGGCCGCCTGTTGCACCGTCGGCGCGTGCGGCCCGGTGAGCACGATACCCAGCAGCAGTCCCGAACCGCGGACGTGGGAGACGAGCGGGTGGCCGAGGCCCTCGACGCCGTCGCGCAGTTTCTCGCCGAGCCGCTTCACCTGGTCGAGGCAGCCGTCGGCGGCGAGCGTGTCGAGCACGGCGAGCCCGGCGGCGCAGGCGACCGGGTTGCCACCGAACGTCGTGCCGTGCTGGCCCGGCTTGAGCAGGTCGGCGGCGTCCCCGAAGGCGAGGACCGCGCCGAGCGGCAGACCGCCGCCGAGGCCCTTGGCGAGGGTGACGACATCGGGCTCGACGCCCTGGTGCGCCTGGTGCTCGAACCAGGCGCCGGTCCGGCCGACGCCCGTCTGCACCTCGTCGAGGACGAGCAGGGTGCCGGTGGCGCGGGTGATCTCCCGGGCGGCCTCCAGATAGCCCTTGGGCGGGACGACCACGCCGTTCTCGCCCTGGATCGGCTCGATGATCACCAGTGCGGTCTCCTCGGTGACCGCGGCGCGCAGCGCGTCGGCGTCCCCGTACGGGACATGGGTGACCTCGCCGGGCAGCGGCAGGAAGGGCGTCTGCTTCGCGGGCTGGCCGGTGAGCGCCAGGGCGCCCATCGTCCGGCCGTGGAAGCCGCCCTCGGTGGCGACCATGTGGGTACGGCCCGTCAGCCGGCCGATCTTGAAGGCGGCCTCGTTGGCCTCGGCGCCGGAGTTGCAGAAGAACACCCGTCCCGGGCGGCCGGAGAGCTGGATCAGCCGCTCGGCGAGGGCGATGGGCGGCTGGGCCACGTACAGGTTGGAGACATGGCCGAGGGCGGCGATCTGCCGGGTGACGGCGGCCACGACGGCGGGGTGTCCGTGGCCGAGCGCGTTCACCGCGATGCCGCCGACGAAGTCGGTGTAGCCGGTGCCGTCGGCGTCCCAGACGCGGGCGCCCTCGCCGCGTACGAGGGAGAGGCCGGGCGTCCCGTAGTTGTCGGCCATGACGCCCTGCCAGCGCTGGATCAGCTCCTGGTTGCCGGTCACTTCGCTCCCCTTGCCTCGGTGTGCGTCCGTACGTGGTCCCGCGCGCCGGGGGCCTGCCCGTCCGGCACGACCATGGTCCCTATGCCCTCGTCGGTGAAGATCTCCAGCAGGATCGAGTGCGGGACCCTGCCGTCGAGCACGCGTGCCGTGGTGACCCCGTTGCGCACGGCGAACAGGCACCCTTCCATCTTCGGCACCATGCCGCTGGACAGCTCGGGCAGCAGCGTCTCCAGCTGGGTGGCGGTGAGCCTGCTGATCACCTCGTCGCTGTTGGGCCAGTCCTCGTAGAGGCCCTCCACGTCGGTGAGGACCATCAGCGTCTCGGCACCGAGCGCGGCGGCGAGCGCGGCGGCCGCGGTGTCGGCGTTGACGTTGTAGATCCGGCCGTCGTCGGCGCCGCGTGCCACGGAGGAGATGACCGGGATCCGGCCGTCGGCGAGCAGTGCCTCGACGGCGCCGGTGTCGATCGCGGTGATCTCGCCGACCCGGCCGATGTCGACGAGTTCGCCGTCGATCCGTGGCCGGTGCTTGACCGCGGAGATGGTGTGCGCGTCCTCGCCGGTCATGCCGACGGCGAGCGGGCCGTGCTCGTTGAGCAGGCCGACCAGCTCGCGCTGGACCTGCCCGGCGAGGACCATCCGTACGACGTCCATCGCCTCGGGCGTGGTGACGCGCAGGCCGGCCTTGAACTCGCTGACCAGGCCGTGCCGGTCCAGCGCGGCGCTGATCTGGGGGCCGCCGCCGTGCACGACGACCGGCTTGAGGCCGGACTGCCGCAGGAAGACGACGTCCTGGGCGAAGGCGGCCTTGAGCTCCTCGTCGACCATGGCGTTGCCGCCGAACTTGATGACGACGGTCTTCCCGTTGTGGCGGGTGAGCCAGGGCAGCGCCTCTATGAGGATGCGGGCCTTGGGCAGCGCGGTGTGCTTGCGGGTGCTCATGAGCTGTACGCGCTGTTCTCGTGGACGTACTCGGCCGTGAGGTCGTTGGACCAGATGACGGCCGTGTCCGTGCCGGCGGACAGGTCGGCGGTGATGCGGACCTCGCGGTAGCGCATGTCGACCAGGTCGCGGTCCTCGCCGACGGAGCCGTTCTTGCAGACCCAGACGTCGTTGATGGCGACGTTCAGCCGGTCGGGCTCGAAGGCGGCGCCGGTCGTGCCGATCGCGGAGAGCACCCGGCCCCAGTTGGGGTCCTCGCCGTGGAGGGCGCACTTGAGGAGGTTGTTCCGCGCGATGGAGCGGCCCACCTCGACGGCGTCGTCCTCGGTCGCCGCGTTGATCACCTCGATCCGGATGTCCTTCGAGGCGCCCTCGGCGTCCCCGATGAGCTGCCGGGCCAGATCGGCGCAGACCTGCCGGACGGCCTCGGCGAAGGCGTCGTACTCGGGGGTCACCCCGGAGGCGCCGGAGGCGAGCAGCAGGACGGTGTCGTTGGTGGACATGCAGCCGTCGGAGTCGACCCGGTCGAAGGTGGTACGGGTGGCGGCGCGCAGCGCGGTGTCGAGGGCGGCCGTCTCGATGTCGGCGTCGGTGGTGAGGACGACGAGCATGGTGGCGAGGCCGGGGGCGAGCATGCCCGCGCCCTTGGCCATGCCGCCGACGGTCCAGCCCGCACCGCCCGCGACCGCGGTCTTGTGGACGGTGTCGGTGGTCTTGATGGCGATGGCGGCCTTCTCGCCGCCGTGTTCGGAGAGGGCCGCGGCGGCCGTGCCGATGCCGGGCAGCAGCTTGTCCATGGGCAGCGTGACGCCGATGAGACCGGTGGAGGCGACGGCGATCTCCCCGGCGCTGTGGCCGGTCAGGACCTCGGCGGTGTGCTCGGCGGTGGCGTGGGTGTCCTGGAAGCCCTTCGGGCCCGTACAGGCGTTGGCGCCGCCGGAGTTGAGGACGACGGCGGAGACGGTGCCGCCCTTGAGGACCTGCTCGGACCAGAGGACGGGGGCGGCCTTGACACGGTTGGAGGTGAAGACGCCCGCGGCGGCGCGGCGCGGCCCCTCGTTGACCACGAGGGCCAGGTCGGGTCCGCCGTTCTCCTTGATCCCGGCGGCGATGCCCGCCGCCATGAATCCCTTCGCTGCGGTGACGCTCAAGGTGCCACTCCGATCGTGGTCAGTCCGGTGGACTCGGGAAGTCCGAGGGCGATGTTCATGCTCTGCACCGCGCCGCCGGCGGTGCCCTTGGTGAGGTTGTCGATGGCGCTGACGGCGATGACGCGCTCGGCCGCCTCGTCGTACGCGACCTGGAGCTGGGTGGCGTTGGAGCCGTACACGGAGGCGGTGGCGGGCCACCGGCCCTCCGGGAGGAGGTGCACGAAGGGCTCGTCGGCGTACGCCTTCTCGTACGCGTCGCGTACGTCCTCGGCGGTGGTGCCGGAGGTGGCCCGGGCGGAGCAGGTGGCGAGGATGCCGCGCGGCATGGGGGCGAGGGTGGGGGTGAAGGAGACGGTCACCCGCTCGCCCGCGGCGGCGCTGAGGTTCTGGATCATCTCGGGGGTGTGCCGGTGGCCGCCGCCGACGCCGTACGGGGTCATGGAGCCCATGACCTCGGAGCCGAGCAGGTGTGGCTTGGCGGTCTTGCCGGCGCCGGAGGTGCCGGAGGCGGCGGTGATCACGGCCTCGGGCTCCACGAGTCCGGCGGCGTACGCGGGGAAGAGGGCGAGCGAGACGGCGGTGGGGTAGCAGCCCGGCACCGCGACACGCTTGGACCCCTCCAGCGCGGCACGGGCGCCCGGCAGCTCCGGGAGGCCGTAGGGCCAGGTCCCGGCGTGTGCGGAGCCGTAGAACCGCTCCCAGTCGGCGGCGTCCTTGAGCCGGAAGTCGGCGCCCATGTCGATGACGAGGACCTCGTCGCCGAGCTGCTCGGCGACGGCCGCGGACTGCCCGTGGGGCAGCGCGAGGAAGACGACGTCGTGGCCGGCCAGGACCTCGGCGGTGGTGGGCGCGAGGACGCGCCCGGCCAGGGGGAGCAGATGCGGCTGGAGCCCGCCGAGCGCCTGTCCCGCGTTGGAGTTGCCGGTGAGGGCTCCGATCTCGATCTCCGGGTGGGTGAGCAGCAGACGGAGCAGTTCCCCGCCCGCGTATCCGCTCGCTCCTGCCACCGCCGCACGTACAGCCATCGAAATATCCTCCTCGGTAATGGCATGACTATACGTAGCTATGCAGTTTTATGCAATGACGTCTCCGATGGGAAGGGGAGGCCGGGGCCCTGTCCTCCGGAGGGGGTTCACGAGATATCTTGATGTCGAGCAATGTTGCAGACGTATGTTGCAGACGTGGAGCGGAGCACCGGTGACTGACTCGACCATCATCTATACGCACACCGACGAGGCCCCGGCCCTGGCGACGTATTCGTTCCTGCCGGTGGTCGAGGCGTACGCCTCGACGGCCGGGGTCTCGGTGGAAACCCGCGACATCTCGCTGGCGGGACGGATCATCGCGGGCTTCCCCGAGTGGCTCCAGGACGGCCAGCGGATCGATGACGCGCTCGCCGAGCTGGGCGGGCTGGCCAGGACTCCTGAGGCCAACATCATCAAGCTGCCGAACATCTCGGCGTCCATCCCGCAGCTCAAGGCGGCCATCGCGGAGCTCCAGGGACAGGGCTACGCGCTCCCGGACTACCCGGACGACCCCAAGTCCGACCAGGAGAAGGACATCCGCGCGCGGTACGACAAGGTGAAGGGCAGCGCCGTCAACCCGGTGCTGCGCGAGGGCAACTCCGACCGCCGCGCGCCCGCGTCCGTGAAGAACTACGCCAAGGCGCACCCGCACCGCATGGGCGCCTGGTCGGCCGAGTCGAAGACGAACGTCGCGACCATGGGCGCCGACGACTTCCGCTCCACCGAGAAGTCCGCGGTCGTCGCCGAGGCCGGTTCGCTCCGGATCGAGCTGGCGGGCGAGGACGGCTCCACCACCGTCCTGCGCGAGTCCGTGCCGGTCCTCGCGGGCGAGGTCGTGGACGCGTCGGTGCTGCGGGTGGCGGCGCTGCGCACATTCGTCGCGGCGCAGATCGCCCGCGCCAAGGCCGAGGGCGTGCTCTTCTCCGTGCACCTGAAGGCCACGATGATGAAGGTCTCCGACCCGATCATCTTCGGTCATGTCGTACGGGCCTTCTTCCCGAAGACGTTCGCCGCGCACGGCGCGACGCTCGCCGCGGCCGGCCTGACCCCGAACGACGGTCTCGGCGGCATCCTCAAGGGCCTGGAGTCGCTGCCCGGGGGCGCGGAGATCGCGGCGTCCTTCACCGCCGAGCTGGCCGAGGGCCCCGCGCTGGCGATGGTCGACTCCGACCGCGGCATCACCAACCTGCACGTGCCGAGCGATGTCATCGTCGACGCCTCCATGCCGGCCATGATCCGCACCTCCGGCCACATGTGGGGCCCGGACGGCGCCGAGGCCGACACGATCGCCGTCCTCCCGGACAGCAGCTACGCCGGGATCTACCAGGTCGTCATCGACGACTGCCGCGCCAACGGCGCCTTCGACCCGTCGACGATGGGCTCGGTGCCCAACGTCGGTCTGATGGCGCAGAAGGCCGAGGAGTACGGCAGCCACGACAAGACCTTCGAGATCACCGCCGCCGGCACGGTCCGCGTGGTGAACGAGGCCGGCGAGGCCGTGCTGGAGCAGCCGGTGAACGCCGGTGACATCTTCCGCATGTGCCAGACCAAGGACCTGCCGATCCAGGACTGGGTCAAGCTCGCCGTCAGCCGCGCCCGCGCGACCGGCAACCCGGCCGTGTTCTGGCTGGACGAGGGGCGCGCGCACGACGCGAACCTGATCGCGAAGGTCGAGGCGTACCTGCCGGAGCACGACACCGACGGGCTCGACATCAGGATCATGGCGCCGGTCGAGGCGATCGCGTTCTCGCTGGAGCGCATCCGGCGCGGCGAGGACACGATCTCCGTCACCGGCAACGTGCTGCGCGACTACCTCACCGACCTGTTCCCGATCCTGGAGCTGGGCACGAGCGCGAAGATGCTCTCCGTCGTCCCGCTGATGAACGGCGGCGGCCTCTTCGAGACCGGGGCCGGCGGCTCCGCGCCCAAGCACGTGCAGCAGCTGGTCAGGGAGAACTACCTGCGCTGGGACAGCCTGGGCGAGTTCCTCGCGCTGGCGGTCAGCTTCGAGCACCTCGCGCAGACCACGGACAACCCGCGCGCCCAGGTCCTCGCCGACACCCTCGACCGCGCGACCGGCTCCTTCCTCAACGAGGACAAGTCGCCCAGCCGCAAGGTCGGCGGCATCGACAACCGCGGCAGCCACTTCTACCTGGCGCTGTACTGGGCCCAGGAGCTGGCGAAGCAGACGGACGACGCGCAGCTCGCCGAGGCGTTCGGCGCGCTCGCCAAGACGCTGACCGAGCAGGAGGGCACGATCGTCGACGAGCTGATCGCGGTGCAGGGCTCGCCCGCCGAGATCGGCGGCTACTACCGGCCCGACGCGGAGAAGGCCGCGGCGGTCATGCGCCCGTCGAAGACCTTCAACCAGGCGATCGCCACCCTCGGCTGACGCCCCGCGGGACGTGCGTCGCCTTCCGGCGGACGGCACGTCCCTCTCCCGCACGGCCCCGCCCCGGTCCGGCTTCATGCCCGGCCGGGGCGGTTCAGTCTCCCGCCACCTCCAGGGAGAGGTCGTTGTCGAGCGTGTAGTACGGGCGCACGGTCACCCCGCCGAGCGTGGCGGCCGGGTAGACGAAGATCTTCTTGCGGTCCGCCACGTCGTCCAGCAGCCGGCCCATCCGGACCGGGCCCGCGACGGCCCGGTCCGGTGGCGGCTGTACGTAGAGGTCCCACACCGCGTGGCCCCCGCCGCCCGCGTCGAGCAGGTCGCGGTAGTCGACGGTGAAGGAGAAGTCCTCGCCGTCCGGGCCGCCCTCGGCGCGGGGTTCCGTCCGCAGCTCCGCGCCGTCCCCGCCCCGGCGGCGCAGCAGGACCGCCGTCCCGGCCGCGGGGCCGGCGCCGTACAGCCGCGCGCGTACGGTCAGGGTGTGGCCCGCGACGCGGATGCCGGCCGCCTCGGCGTGGCCGGGCCGCAGCCAGGCCCGTACGGCGAGATAGCCGTCGGCCGTGGCGTACGGGACGCGGACGGCCAGCGGTGCGCTCCGGCCGGCCGGGCGGCCGGAGAGCAGCGCACGCAGGTCCCGCAGCCCCGGGAGCAGCCGCTGCCGCGCCGCCTCCCCGGTGTCACCGGAGGCGGGCACCAGATACGTGTCCCAGCGGCCCTCGGCGAGCAGCGGCTCCGGTTCCAGAACGGCCCGCAGCAGGTCGGGCCCGGCCGGTTCCAGGCCGAGGAGGTGCCGGACCGTCTCGGGCCGCCCCTTCTTCGGGCGCAGCCGCAGCAGCAGCCGGGGGAGCGCGCCGGCGGGGGCCGTCCAATGGATGTTCCAGGTGATCCGGCCCGCGCCGTCCACCGTGCAGTCGGCGCGGGGTCGTGCGGCGGGCGGGGCGGGCCTGGCCGGGCCGGCGGGCGGGGCGTGTTCCGTCGTGCTCATCGGCCTGCCTTCCGTACGGTCCTGAGGGCCGCGCCGGCCGCGACCCGGGCGGTGTCCCTGGCCGCGTAGCCGCCGCTGATCAGCGCGCTCACCGGGCGCGACGGCGGGGCCGCCGGTCTGCCCGCGCGGCGGGCCGCGGCAAGGTCGCCGAGGAGCCGCTCGGCCTGCGCGACGACGGGGCCGGGGGCGAAGCGCCAGGAGTTCTCCAGGGCGGCACGGCCCATCCGGCGGCGCCGTTCGTCGTCGCCGACGAGTGCCAGCAGCGCGGCGGCCAGGGCGTCCCGGTCACCGACCGGGACGAGCGCCCCGTCGACGCCGTCCCGGATGATCTCGGCGGGGCCGTAGGGGCAGTCGGTGGCGACGACGGGCAGCCCGCACCGCATCGCCTCGACGATCGTCATGCCGAAGGGTTCGAAGTTGGAGGTCACGGCCCCGATGGAGCCCTTGACCCACTCGGCCTCCATGGGGGTGGCCGAGCCCATCAGGAAAACGTTGTCGTGCAGGCCCAGTCCGTCGATGAGCCCGCGCAGCCGGTCCTGTTCCTCACCCCCGCCGTAGATGCGCAGCAGCCACTCCGGATGGCGCTCCGCCACCTGCGCGAACGCCTCGACGAGCAGGTCGTACCGCTTCACCGGGACCAGCCGGCCCGCGGCGACCACGACGCGGGCGTTCCCGTCGGCCGGGGGCAGGACCGGATCGGGGACGCTGTTGGGCAGCGCCTCCACCCGGACGCCCGGCAGCCGCATCTTGCGCCGGTAGGCGGCGGCGTCGGCCTCGGTGACGGTGGTCAGCGCGTCGAGCCGGGTGTAGGCGCGGCGCAGGACCTTCCGCAGCCGCGGCGAGTGGTTGTCCAGGGTCAGGTGCTCCTGCCCGATCCGCAGGGTGCGCTCGGGTGCCTGGAGCGCGAGATGGACGTTGAGCCCGGGGCGGGTGCCGATCACGGCGTCGGCGTCCAGTCCTTCCAGGCAGGCGCCTATCCGCTCGTCGGTCAGCTCGCTGTACTGGTCGTAGCGGTACTCCGAGGCCGGGTAGACCTTCGCCGGGCGCAGATGGCCCGGGTGGTCCCGCTCGGTGCGGAGGTCGACGAGGGGGCGCAGGGTGATCCGCGGATCCGGTGTGAGGTTCGGCGCCTCGCGGTGCCGGAACACGGAGATGATCTCCACCTCGTGCCGGTCGGCCAGCGAACGGGCCAGGTTGTATGTGGTGGTGATGGTCCCTCCGATTCCGTAGGCGTTGTGAATGAGTAAAGAGATCTTCATGCGCCGGAAGACCGTCCGGGCGGTGGCCAGGTTGTCCGTGTTGCCGCTTTGTTGGCCGGCTGTTTGCTTTCCGTGACGCGGCGGGACGGCCCCCGCGGCCTTGGCCACGGCGAGAACGGCGGGCAGCGCCTCGGGAAGGACCAGCGCAGGGTTCTTCATACGTGTCCGCATCATCGGTCTCCTGGTGAAGAGCCGGCCACGGCGGCCGGTCACCGCTCCGACGGGTCGCGCCCGCGGAATGTGACACGGCCCGCGGCCGGGAAGCGCCCGCCACGGGGCGGCCGGATACTGGAGGGGAGGAGGTGCGTCATGCGCAAGGTCGCCGACTGCCGGGATTTCCCGAGCGAGACGGAGTGCTCGCTCGCCATCACCGGCGAGGAGGACGAGGTGGTCCGCGCCGCCAGCGAGCACGCCGTCTCCGTGCACGGTCACGAGGACAGCCCTCAGCTGCGGCAGCAGATCCGGTCGGCGCTGAAGGACGAGGTCCCTCAGCACGCCTGAACCGGACCGGATGGGCCCGTCATCCCCGTCCTCGACACCACATCCCCGATCCGGGGCCCGCGGTCAGCTCGCCCGAGCGGCCGGGGGCCTCGCGCCGACCTGGAACACGGCCCCGAACGGGTCGGTGATCCCGGCCATCCGTACGTAGAGGGTGTCCTCCGGCTCCCCGGCGGTGCCGCCCGCCGCCACCGCGCGGCGCGCCGTCCCGTCCGTGTCCGCCACCTCGAAGAGGGTGCCCCAGGCGGCGGCCGGCGCCTCCGGAACGCCCATGATGCCGCCGATCTCGTGGCCGTCGGGGCGGCGCAGGAAGGTGAAGTCCGCGTCGGGCATGTCCTGGTTGGCGTCCAGGGTGAAGTCGAAGACCTTCGCGTAGAACTCCCGCGCCGGGGCCGGGTCCGGCGTGACCAGGTCGTTGCGTACGAGGCTGCCGGGCTCGTTGACCAGTTCGCAGCCGAGCAGGGTGCCGCCCTGCCAGAGGCCGAAGGCGGCGCCGCCCGGGTCCACGGCGAGGGCCGACCTGCCCTGCTCGCCCTTGTCCAGCGGGCCCGCGGTGACCGTACCGCCCGCTTCCGCGACGCGGCGGGCGGTGGCGTCGCAGTCGTCGGTGGCGAGGTGGACGCGCCAGCGGGGCGGCCGCGGCGACGCCGGCGCGGGGACCGGGCGCAGCCCCGCGACCCGGCTGCCGCGCAGCAGGGCGAAGGTGTACCCGCCGGCGCCGGGCGCGCTGAACTCCCAGCCGAACACCGCCCCGTAGAACTCCTTGGCCCTCTCGACGTCCGGGACGTCGAGATCGATCCACGTGGGGGTGCCCCCGGGCTGGTTGGCGGTGACCCTGCTCATGATCGGCTCCTTCTGCTGTTCTCTCCTGGCCTGCGTGTTCGACGCTAGATCGCCTCCAGGACAGGGGGTGTCCTACTTCGCGCCGCCCGCGCCGGCGGGCCGGGCCCCGATCCGGCGGATCCGCCGGATCGCACCGGCCGGTGTCACCGGGGCCTCGTAGAATCGCCGGATGAGCGCTCCCGATTCCGCCACCGTTCCCGAGCCGGGTACCGAGCCGCGCACCGAGGCGGGTACCGAGACCGATCCGGGGACGGATCTGTGGGCCGGTCCGGACACCGGTCCCGGGTCCGGACCGGAGCCCGATCCGTGGGCGGATCCGTGGGCGGGTCCCGAACCCGGTCCCGAGTCCGACCCCTGGGCCGACTCCGGGGCCGGTCCCGAGCCCGACCCGTGGGCCGGTTCCGAGACGGGACCGGGGGCCCGTTCCGCGAGCGGTCCGGGGCCCGCCGAGGGGACCGGTGATCCGCTGGACGTGCTGCGCCGTGTCTTCGGCTACGACTCGTTCCGCGGCAGCCAGCAGGAGATCATCGAGCAGGTGGTGTCCGGCGGGGACGCGCTGGTCCTCATGCCGACCGGCGGCGGCAAGTCGCTCTGCTACCAGATCCCTGCCCTCGTACGGAAGGGCGTCGGGGTCGTCGTATCACCGCTGATCGCGCTGATGCAGGACCAGGTCGACGCGTTGCGGGCGCTCGGCGTGCGGGCCGGATTCCTCAACTCCACCCAGGACTTCGAGGAACGGCGCCTGGTGGAGGCCGAGTTCCTCGCCGGTGAGCTGGATCTGCTCTATCTCGCGCCGGAGCGGCTGCGGGTCGAGGCGACCGTACGGCTGCTGGAGCGCGGCACGATCTCGCTCTTCGCCATCGACGAGGCGCACTGCGTCGCCCAGTGGGGCCACGACTTCCGCCCCGACTACCTCGCCCTCTCCTCGCTCCACGAGCGCTGGCCCGACGTGCCCCGGATCGCGCTGACCGCGACGGCCACCGAGGCGACGCACGCGGAGATCGCCTCCCGGCTGAAGCTCCAGGACGCCCGCCACTTCGTCGCGAGCTTCGACCGGCCCAACATCCAGTACCGGATCGCGCCGAAGAACGACCCCAAGCGCCAGCTCCTCCAGCTGCTGCGCGCCGAGCACGAGGGCGACGCGGGGATCGTCTACTGCCTCTCGCGGGCGTCGGTGGAGAAGACCGCCGAGTTCCTGGTGAAGAACGGGATCGCGGCGCTCCCGTACCACGCGGGGCTCGACACCCGGACGCGGGCCGTGAACCAGTCGCGCTTCCTGCGGGAGGAGGGGCTGGTGATGGTCGCGACGATCGCCTTCGGGATGGGCATCGACAAGCCGGACGTGCGCTTCGTCGCCCACCTCGACCTGCCGAAGTCGGTGGAGGGCTACTACCAGGAGACCGGGCGCGCCGGGCGGGACGGGCTGCCGTCCACGGCGTGGCTCGCGTACGGGCTCCAGGACGTGGTCCAGCAGCGGAAGATGATCGACACGTCGGAGGGCGACGAGGCGCACCGGCGGCGTCTGGGCGCGCATGTGGACGCGATGCTGGCGCTGTGCGAGACGGTCGAGTGCCGCCGGGTCCAACTGCTCGCGTACTTCGGGCAGAAGAGCACCGCGTGCGGCAACTGCGACACGTGTCTGACGCCCGCGGAGTCCTGGGACGGCACGGTCCCCGCGCAGAAGCTGCTGTCGACGGTCGTCCGGCTGAAGCGCGAGCGCAACCAGAAGTTCGGCGCCGGGCAGATCACCGACATCCTGCTGGGCAGGAAGACCGCCAAGGTCATCCAGTTCGACCATGACGCGCTGAGCGTCTTCGGGATCGGCGCGGATCTGCGCGAGGCCGAATGGCGCGGTGTGGCACGGCAGTTGCTGGCGCAGGGGCTGATCGCCGTGGAGGGGGACTACGGGACGCTGGTGCTGACGGAGGAGAGCGCCGAGGTGCTGGGCGGCCGGCGGCAGGTGATGCTGCGGCGCGAGCCCGAGAAGGCGGCGCGGCCCGCGCGCGCGGACAAGCCGGCCAGGCAGCGTTCGGCGCCGGTGGATCTGCCGGCCGAGGCCGTGCCGGTCTTCGAGACGCTGCGCGCCTGGCGGGCCGCCTCGGCGAAGGAGCAGGGCGTGCCCGCGTATGTCATCTTCCACGACGCGACGCTGCGCGAGATCGCGGTCCTGGCGCCGTCGACGCTGGCGGAGCTGTCCACGGTCACCGGGGTCGGCGAGAACAAGCTGGCGAAGTACGGCGAGCAGATCCTGGAGGCGCTGGGTACGGCGTGACCGGCCGGGGCGCCGGTTCCGGAGCACCCGGGACCGGTGTCCGGGCCTTCAGGCGCGGGGGTCGAGCCGCAGGTTCCAGCGGCCGGGCGTGCCGGTCAGGGTGATGGTCGACAGCGGCCGTACGTCCACGTACCAGTACGTACGGGGCGGCGCCTGCAGGGCGTAGACCAGCGCCGCCCGTACGACGGCCGGTTCGGTGACCGCGACGATCGCCGAGACGTCCTCGGCCGGGCGGGTGTCCAGCCAGCCGCCTATCCGGGAGATGAACGTGAGCAGCGGCTCGCCGCCGTGCGGGGCGCCGCGCGGGTCGGCGAGCCAGGCGTCGACACCGGCCGGTTCGCGGGCCATCACCTCGGCGAGGGTGTAGCCGCGCCAGCGCCCCATGTCGCAGTCGCGCAGGGCGGGTTGGGCGAGCGGCGCGAAGCCGAGGGCGGCGCCGGTGGCGCGGCTGCGCGGGGTGGGTGAGCAGTAGCGGAGATCGGCGGCGGCGAGCGGGATGAGGGTGTGGGCGACGCGCTGCATCTCGTGCCAGTCGGCCCGGTCCAGAGGGCGGTCGTCCCCGAAGCGCTCGTCGTACAGGTCCGTGCTGCGCGCCGCGGCGACCATGGTGACCCGAACACTCATGGCCGTGATCGTGGAGGGGAAAGCGGTACCGGTCAAGGGGTCTCAGCCCCGCGGAACGCCCTGATCCCGGGGAAGGGCGCCCCCGTTCCCGCCCCGACATACGCCGGTCACGCGCCGGTCATCCACGGGCGGGCGCGTCCGCCGGCGCTCACCCGCGGCCGAGCACTTCGTCGCAGGCGGTACGGAGCCGGCGTACCCCCTCGGTGATCTCGGCGGGGCCGGCCGGCGCCGCGAAGCTCAGCCGCAGGTGCGGGGCGGGCGGCTCGGCGCCGAAGTACGGGCGGCCCGGCGCGACCGCGACACCCGCGCGCAGCGCCGCGGCGACGACGGCCGCCTCGTCGGTGCCGTCGGGCAGCCGGAGCCAGAGGTGGTATCCCCCGGCCGGGATGTGCGCGAGCCCCGGCTCGGGCAGCGTGGTGCGCAGCGCGGCGGTCAGGGTGTCCCTGCGGGTCTTCAGCTCGGCGGCCACGGAGCGCAGTTGGCGGTGCCAGGCGACGGAGCCCACCAGTTCGAGGGTGGCTTCCTGGAGCGGGCGCGGCACGAAGAAGGTGTCGACGACATGGATGGCGCGCAGCCGTTCCAGTACGGGTCCCCGGGCGGCCAGGGCGCCGACGCGCAGGCTCGGTGAGGTCACCTTGGTGAGCGAGCAGACATGGACGACGACGCCGTCGGGGTCGTCGGCGGCGAGCGTGGGAGGCAGCGGGCCCGCGTCCGCGTGCACCATACGGCGCGCGAAGTCGTCCTCGACGACGAAGGCCCCGGCCTCCCGGGCGATCCGCAGCACCTCGGGTCGGCGGTCCGGGGCGAGCACGGCGCCGGTCGGGTTCTGGAAGAGCGGCTGGCAGACGAAGACCTTGGCGCCGCTGGCCCGGAAGGCGGCGGCGAGCAGGTCGGGCCGTACCCCGTCCGGATCGACGGGTACGGGGACGGGGCGCAGCCCGGCGGCGCGGGCGATCGCCAGCATGCCCGGGTACGTGGGCGACTCGACGAGGACCGGCGCGCCGGGCGGGGCGAGGGCGCGCAGCGCGGTGGTGAGCGCGCTCTGGCCGCCCGCCGTGACCAGGATCTCCGCGGCGGTACTGGTGGGCGCGACGGCCCGGGCGAACCACTCGCGCAGTTCGGGCAGTCCGTCGACGGGCGGCCGGCCCCAGACGCCGGGGCGGCGGCCCGCGCGGGCGAGGGCGGCGGCCATCGCGGCCTCGGGCTGGAGCGTGGGGTGCAGATAGCCGCCGTTCAGCTCGATGACGCCGGGCGGCGGCGCGGCGAGGGTGATCAGGACACCGGAGGCGTCGACGGCGCGCGGCACGCCGTCGGCCGTGGTCTCCGCGCTGAGGGTGACCTCCTGCCAGGAGGTGTCGCCGGCCCTGGCCGGGGCGGGGCGTTCGGGGGCCCGGAAGGCTCCGGCGCCGGGGCGCGTGACGACCAGCCCCTCGGCGGTGAGCCGGGCGAGCGCGCGGGAGACGGTCACGGGCGAGACCCGGTAGCGCTCGATCAGCTCCCTGCTGGACGGCAGCTTTCCACCAGGTGAGTAGTGGTTCAGCTCACGCTTCAGGGAATCGGCCAGCTCGGCCACACTGCTACGCTCATGCATGACAGCAGAGAATAGCGCTACACCTCGCACGACGATAGCGGTCGACGGGGGCGACACCGCCCGAGGCGACCGGAACGAACGGGACGGCCAGGACGGCCGGAACGGTCAGGACGACCCGGACGACCAGGACGACCAGGACGGCCGGGGCAATCGGGGCACGCTCCTCGCCGCCCTGGGCATCGTCGCCTTCTCCCTCACCTTCCCGTCCACCGTGTGGGGCCTGGAGAGCTTCGGCCCCTGGTCCCTCGTCGCCGTCCGCAGCGTGCTGGCCGCGCTCCTCGCGGGCGGCTGTCTGCTGGCGCTGCGCGTCCCGGTCCCCGAGCGGCGGCACCGGGGCGGGCTGGTGGTCGTGGCGATGGGGGTCGTCGTGGGGTTCCCGCTGCTCACCACGCTCGCGCTGGAGACCTCCACCACCTCGCACGCGGCCGTGGTGGTCGGGCTGCTGCCGCTGACCACGGCCGCCTTCGCGGCGGTCCGTACGGGGCGCCGGCCCTCCCGTACCTTCTGGGCGGCGGCCGTCGCCGGAGCCGCCGTGGTGATCGCCTTCACGGTGGGACAGAGCGGCGGGGCGCTGTCCACGGGGGATCTGTATCTCTTCGGTGCGCTGCTGGTGTGCGCGGCGGGGTACACGGAGGGCGGCCGGCTGGCCCGGGAGATGCCCGGCTGGCAGGTGGTCGGCTGGGCGCTGGTCGGGGCGCTGCCGCTCTCGCTGGCCGGCGGCGCCGTCGCGCTCTCCTTCGAGCCGGTGCGGCTGACGGCGCACGGGGTGATCGGCGTGGTCTGGGTGGCGCTGGCCTCCACCTTCTTCGGGCTGTACGTCTGGTACCGGGGCATGGCGGCGATCGGGATCGCGCGGGCCAGTCAGCTCCAGCTCGCGCAGCCGGTGCTGACCCTGGTCTGGTCGGTGCTGCTGCTCGGCGAACGCCTCACCCCGGCGGCGCCCGTGGCCGCCGTGGCGGTGCTGGTCTGCATCGCGGTGACCCAGCGCGCCGCCACCCGCTGACCGGGCCCCCGTGAGGAGCCGCCACCCGCCGGTGCGGTGCCCCGGGCTCAGCGCGGCAGCCGTGACCGCCTGCCGTAGTGGTCCGTGACCACGCGCGTCATCGCCCCGATCGGATCGGCGCCGACCTCCTTCGCCGAGAAGTAGCAGTGGCCCCGTACCCCCGCGAAGTCCTTCGCCAGAGTGAGATGGCGGGACAGCTCGGCGGGATCCTGCCAGGCGGCGGGCTGGGCCGGGTCGCCCGCCTTGTACAGGGCCTCGCCGATGTAGAGGTCGACGCCCGTCCCCCGTACGGTCGCGTCCCACCAGCGCACCAGCTTCGCGTAGTCCGCGGCGGCGTAGCCGATGTTCCAGTAGAGCTGCGGGGCGATGTAGTCGATCCAGCCCTTGCGGACCCAGGCGCGGGTGTCCGCGTGCAGGTCGTCATAGGTCTGCACACCCGCCCGGGTGTCGGAGCCGAGCGGGTCGGTGGCGGCGTTGCGCCACACCCCGAACGGGCTGATCCCGAAGCGCACGCCCTTCTTGGTCCGCCGGATCCGCTCCGCCGTCCCGCGCACCAGCCGGTCGGTGTTGTCGCGCCGCCAGGCCGCCTTGTCGGGGAAGTCCGCCCCGTACCGCGCGTACGCCGCGTCGTCGTCGAAGACCTCTCCGGCGACCGGGTACGGATAGAAGTAGTCGTCCCAGTGCACGGCGTCGATGTCGTACCGCTCGACGGCGTCGAGCATGGCGTCCTGGACGAAGGTCCGCACCTCGGGCAGGCCCGGGTTGTAGTAGAGCTTCCCGCCGTACGGCAGGACCCAGCCGGGATGGATCCGGGCCGGGTGGTCCGGGGAGAGGCGGGTGGGGTCGGTATGGGTGGCGACGCGGTACGGGTTGAACCAGGCGTGCAGTTCGAGGCCGCGCGCGTGGGCCTCCCGTACCGCCGTGCCCAGCGGGTCCCAGCCGGGGTCCCGGCCCTGCGTACCGGTCAGGTACTGCGACCAGGGCTCGTACGGCGACGGCCACAGCGCGTCGGCGGTGGGCCTGACCTGGAAGACGACGGCGTTGAGCCGGCGGTCCACCGCCGTGTCGAGGTGCTTGATCAGCTCGGCCCGCTGGCGGTCGGCCGGGAGCCCGGGCTTCGAGGGCCAGTCCCGGTTGGCGACGGTCGCCAGCCACATGCCGCGCAGCGCGGGGCGCGTCCCGTGGTGGACCGGCACGGGGCGCCCGCCGGGTCCCTGCCCCGGGGCGGCTCCGGCGGCGGCCGTGTCCCCCGCGGTCAGCAGGGTGGCCGCCACCCCGGCCGCGGCGGCGACGAACCCGCGCCGCCCGACGGGCGCCACGCCCCGCGGCCGCACCCGCCCCACCGCGCCGTACCCGCTCGCTCCCTGTCCCGCCGTGCCCTGCCCCGCCGTGCCGTACTCCGCCGTGCCCTGCCCCGACTCGTGCCCCATGCGCCGTCCCTCACCCTGTCGCGTGTCATGTCCCGGCAATGGACCGCACCGCCGCGGCAACGGACGGCCCGGTCCTCCGCCGAGCATGCCTGCCCCGGGCCGTCCCGCGCATCCGGTGCCGGAGTAACGTCCTGTTCCCGGGGCAGGCGCCGGAATCGTACGGGGGACCTGCACGGACACGGACCGGAGAAAGGCACGATGTGACCGACACCCTGACCGATATCGCCCGCGTCGGAGTGGTGGGCTGCGGCCAGATGGGCGCAGGCATCGCGGAGGTCGCCGCGCGCAGCGGCCTGGAGGTCATCGTCGCGGAGACCACCGGCGAGGCGCTGGAGATCGGCCGGACCCGGCTGCAGAACTCGCTGGGCAAGGCCGCGGAACGCGGCAAGATCAGCGAGGAGGAGCGCGACGCGGCGCTCGGCAGGCTGAGCTTCACCACGGATCTCGGGGAGTTCGCCGACCGCGATCTGGTCATCGAGGCCGTCGTGGAGAACGAGCAGGTCAAGACGGAGATCTTCCAGGTGCTCGACCAGGTGGTGACGCGTCCCGACGCGATCCTGGCCTCCAACACCTCCTCCATCCCGCTGGTCAAACTGGCCGTCGCGACCTCGCGCCCCGACCAGGTGATCGGGATCCACTTCTTCAACCCGGCCCCCGTACAGCAGCTCGTCGAGCTGATCCCCGCGCTGACGACGTCCGAGGAGACGATCCTCCGCTCGGAGGCCGTCGTGCAGGGCGTGTTCGGCAAGCACGCGATCCGCGCCCAGGACCGCTCGGGCTTCGTGGTGAACGCGCTGCTGATTCCGTATCTGCTCGCCGCGATCCGGATGTTCGAGTCGGGCATCGCGAGCCGCGAGGACATCGACAACGGGATGGAGCTGGGCTGCGCCCACCCGATGGGCCCGCTCAAGCTCGCCGACCTGATCGGTCTGGACACCGTGGCGTCGGTCGCGGACTCGATGTACGCGGAGTACAAGGAGCCGTTGTACGCGGCATCGCCGCTGCTCCAGCGGATGGTGGACGCGGGCCGGCTGGGCCGCAAGACGGGGGCGGGCTTCTACCCGTACTCCTGATTCACACGGTGTGTGCGCGGGGTGCGCGCATATGACTTCCGTACACCCTGATGCCCGCCGTTCAGGGGGAGTTGACTCGATTCCGCTTGGCCGCCGAACCCGTCGCGGCCGGGCAGTCGCATCGTGGAACCCTTCTCCCCGAACAGGAGCGGAACATCGTGACCACCGACTCTGACCATTCCGTGGTCGGCCAGGAGCGCGCGGAGTTACGTCGCAGCCTCGACGTCGGTCTTGCCAGGACCGACGGCAGGATGGCGCTACTGGCCCACCGCAACGACCAGACCGACAAGGATGTGGCCGATCTGGCCGCGCGTGTGGCGGCCCTGGAGCACTCCAGGTGGCCGCTGCCCGCCGTGGCGGCGCTCTGCTCGCTGGGCGCGCTCGCGGTGGCCGTCTGGCAGAGCCTGGGCCGTTAGCTACCTGGGCCGTTGGCTGCCTGTGCGGTTCAGGTCACCCGACAGGCTCTCAGCCCAGCCTCAAGTGGTGGAGCATCAGCAGCCCGGCCGTCATGTTGGCGGCCGGGATCTCGCCCCTGGCGATCATGTCGGGCACCAGCTTGAGCGGCACCCACTCCCGGCGTGAGGACTCGAAGTCGTCCTGCGGATGACCGATGTACGTCGCGTCCTCCGCCCAGTAGAGATGGTGCCGCGCGTCGCTGAGCCCGTTGGACGGCTCGACCGTGAGGAGATGCCTGAGGGGTCCCGGGCGCCAGCCGGTCTCCTCCTCCATCTCCCGCGCGGCCGCGGTCTTGATGTCCTCGCCGTCCTCGACGACCCCGGCGGCCAGCTCCCAGCCCCAGCTGTCGGTGATGAAGCGGTGCCGCCAGAGCATCAGCACCTCGTTGGCGGAGTTGACCGCGGTCGCCACGGCGACCGGGCGGAGCCGGATGAGGAAGTGGTCCAGATGCCGGCCGTCAGGGAGTTTGACGTCGGCGAGATTGACGCTGAACCAGCGGTTCTCGTACACGGTCTGCTCGCTTAAGTTCGTCCACTGCACGTTTCTGCCACCTTCCGACAAGTTGATGGCAATATCGCAGCAGCGACGCCCACCCCGGCGAAAGCACGGGGGGCTCACCCGGGGGCTCACAGAGGAACGCGCAGCGCCCCCGCGATCAGTTCCGCCGTGTCCTCGGCATCCGAGGATCCGCTGGCCACGAGTTGTTCGCGTACCTCGCGCAGGCGGTCGCGCAGCCGCTGGGACTCCATCCCCCGGGCCCGCTCGGCCATCTCCGCCGCCGTTCTGGCAGCCCGGTCGGCCTCGCCCTGCCGCAATTCGATATGACTGAGCATCGCGAGCCGGTGGACCCGGCCGCGGTCATGCGCCGGGGTGTCCACGGCCGCCGTCGCGTGCACCCGCGCGGCGGCCAGCTCGCCGAGGCTGAGGAGCGCCTCCGCCACCTGTACGTTGACCAGGCCCGGCTGGACGTAGCCCGTCTCGTCCGGTTCATGGCCCGGACTGATGCGCTCCGCCTCGGTCTCCGCCCGCCGGATGCAGCCGAGCGCCGCGGCGGCGTCGCCGAGATGCGCGTACGACTTGGCCTGCATCGCGTAGAGATCGGCGGCGAGTGCCGGGGTGATCCGGCCGCCCGCCGTCCGCAGCGCCGCCTCCGCGAAGGCCACGGACTGACGGTACTCCCCCATGAACAGCGACTGGTTGACGAGCAGCGCGATCACGTACGCGCCGAACCCGCGGTCTCCGCTGGCCTTCGCGAGCCGCAGCGCCTGGTGGAAGTAGCGCTGCGCCAGACCGTGGGCGTCGGAGTCGTACGCGCAGATGCCGGCCACGGCGACCAGGCCGCCGGTGGCGCGGTGGAGCTGGCGCCCCAGGGCGTCGCTGTACCCGCCGCGCAGCAGCGGCGCGGTCTCGGCGTTGAGGAAGCGGACGATCCGCGCGCGGGTCGCGACGCCGCCCGCCCGGCGGTACATCAACTCGTAGTGCGCGCGGGCCGATCTGAGCAGTTCGATGTCGGCGGGGCCGACCTTCGTGCCGCCCGCGCGGGACACGTCGGAGTCCTCCGGCGGGTTCTCCCACTCCCAGACGGGCATCACGGCGGGCGTGCCGGTGACGGCGGGGGCGCCCACTATGTGCGGGCGCTGCTGCTCGTCACTGCGCCACAGCGCGGCGGCGCGCTCCACGAAGCCGGAGAGCGGGGTGGAGTGGGGCAGGGGCGTCTCCCCCACCAGCCCGAACCCGATGTCGTCCAGGGTGAAGGGTCTGCGCAGACGGTCGCTGAGCACCGCGCAGATCAGGTCGGGCACCTGCCCGCGCGGCCGCTGGCCCTTCAGCCAGCGGGACACGGCGGTGTGTTCGTACCGCAGCGCGAGGCCCCTGGCGCGCCCCGCCTGGTTGACTCGGGCGGCGAGACCGGCATGAGAGATGCCCGCCTCGTCGAGCAGGGAATCGAGCAGAGTGTTGGGCTGCATGTGCCCCTCCGGTGACTCGGCCGAACCAGCCTAGCCGAGGAAGTCCGAACTCCCGCCCGCCGCAAGGGGACGGACGGTGTCACTTCGGACGTGCTCGTCGGGTGGAACGGGAAACGCACGGGGTGTGAACGGAGTGCCCGGACTCGCGCCGTGTGCGCACTGCCGCCGGGCGGGCGGGGCCTGTTGACTGGTTCTCCTCATCAAGGAGGCGGCCGGGTCGCCGGCTCCCCCTCGTAAGTGCGGCGGCCCGCAGTCGTGTCGTCCGTCCCGCACCTGCCCGACACTCCGCGGCGGGGCGGACGACACGGCCACCGCGCCGATGGCTCCCTCAGGCCTCGGGCGTGGTGCTCCTGGGTGGGAGACGAGTCCGGTGACGGACAACAGCGGTCACAGCACCGGAGTCCAGGGACGGGAAGGAGCGGGACGGGTACGGCGCAGCGCCGGTTCGCCGGACTGCGCCGGCACCCGTGTGCGCTCGTCCCGTACGGGACGACAGCCCGGCGGCGCCTGGCCGTTGACCGGTGGCGGCTCCGGCGGCCGAGGCGTCTCGTCCGGGCCGAGGAGCCGCCCCGGACCGGCGAGGCCGCCCGGATCCGCGAGGCCGACCGGCCCCGCCCCGTCCGCCCCGGAGCGGTCGGTGCCCCGCCGGCCGGAATCGGTGGGCCCGGACTCGCGGGGGTCGCCCCCGGACCGGCCGGCCGGTGGGTCGTCGGCCGGCCCCGACCGGCCTCCGGCCGCCGCGCACGCGGTGCCGTCCACCCGGTCGTTGCGCAGCACCAGCAGCGCCATGTCGTCGGTGATCCGTCCGCCGGTGTGCCGCAGCAGCGCCGTGTGCACCTGCCGTACCACCTCGGCGGGCGACAGCACGGCGGCCGAAGCCGCCTCCGCCAGCGTCTCCCTGAGGCCGAAGAAGCGCCCCCGCGCGTCCCGGGCGTCCTCCGCGCCGTCGGTGTGCAGGAACAGCGCCTCGCCCGGCAGCAGGCGTCCGCAGCGGTACGGGGTGAGCTCCGCCGGCAGCGGGAAGGCGCCCAGCGGCGGCAGCGGCTCCCCGCAGGCGAGCGGCTCCGCGCCGGTCCCGAGCCGGTAGGGCCAAGGATGACCGCAGTTGAGGGCGCGTACCTCCGCGTCGGGCCCGATCTCCAGCAGCAGGACGGTGACGAACTCCTCCGCGATGTCGTCCGCGTCCGCCTCCGCCATCCGCTGCGCGGCCCGGCAGGCCTCGGCGACCTCGGCCGCGTCCGCGGCGTCCGCCGCCCCGTTCCTCGCGGCCGCGTCGGCGAGCACGGCGACCCGGAGCGCCGCGGCGCGGTCGGGTTCTCGAAGGGCCTGCTCCCGCTCCCGCAGATGCCGTTGGTGTGCCCGGTCGAGTCTGCGCAGGACGCCGTCGAGCCCGCTCTCGTCGTGGGCGGCCTCGCGGAAGCTGCCGAGCACCGCCGCCACCGTGCCGATGGCGGGCAGTCCGTGGCCGCGCACGTCCCCGATGACCACGCGCACCCCGTGGGTGGTCGCCATCACCTCGTACAGGTCGCCGCCCACGTCCGCGCCGCGCGACGCGGAGAGCTGGCGGGCGTGGAGCGCCAGCCCGTCGAGCCGGGACGGCAGCGGGCGCAGCAGGACCTCCTGCGCGGCGCGCGCCACGGCGCGCACCTGGAGGATCTCGCGCGCCGCGCGGCGCCGTACCCGCATGACGAGATACGCCATCAGCAGCGTGAAGGCCACACAGGTCACGATGCGCGGCAGGAGCGTGTCACGCTCCGAGGGCGGGCGCGTCAGCTCCCAGGTGATCACCAGCGCGAGCACGCCACCGGGAATCGCGCACTCCACGAATCCCCAGGAGGCTGTCTCCTCGGGTGTCTGCTCTTCTGCACTGGTCCGATTCATACGTCGGCCCCCCTCGGCCGTCCGGCCACTCAGCCGTTGGGCGTACGTCGACCGTCGCGGCCGGATCGATTGTGTCGATCACTCGCCGCCGATGGCGCGACGCGCCGGGGGTTCTCACTCAAATGAGTGAGGGGCGCGTCCGGGGCCCCGGACGCGCCCCTCAGGGCGTGGAGACGCGGTCACGCGCCCCGCAGTACCGCCCCGGTCCGCTCGGCGGCGAGCGCGACGGCCGCGTCACGGGCCGCCGTGGCCTCCTCGACCGTCAGCGTGCGGTCGGCGGCGCGGAAGCGCAGGGCGTACGCGAGGGACTTGTTCCCCGCGCCGACCTGTTCGCCGGAGAAGACGTCGAACAGCCGCAGGGACTCAAGGAGTTCGCCCGCGCCCTCGTGCAGCGCGCGCTCCACGTCCCCGGCCGGCACGTCGGCCGCGACGACCAGCGCCACGTCCTGGGTGGCCACCGGGTAGGTGGAGATGCGCGGCGCCTGGAGCACGCCGGTACCGGCCCGCTCCAGCAGGTCCAGGTCGATCTCCATGGCGCTGGTGCGCTCCGGCAGCCCGAGCGTCTTGACGACGCGCGGGTGCAGTTCACCGGCGTGCCCGACGAGCGTCTCCGTGCCGTCCACCGTCGCGAGGAGCGCGGCGCAGCGGCCGGGGTGCCACGGCTCGTGGCGGTCGGCCCGTACGGACAGCTCGACGCCGGCCTCGCGGGCGACGGTGCGGGCCGACTCGACGGCGTCCGCCCAGTTCGCCCGGGTGCCCTTGCCCCACCAGCCGGCCTGCTCGCGCGCGCCGGACAGGACGACGGCGGCGTGGCGCGGCTGGCGCGGCAGCGTGGCGTCGAGGGCGGCGATCTCCTCGTCGGTGGGCCGCCGGTCGACGGGCAGCCGGACCGGTACGGTCTCCTCGCCGGTCGGCCGGAAGACCAGCCCGGTCTCGAAGAGCGCGAGGTCGTGCGAGCCGCGGCCGTCGTTGCGGCGCAGCGCGGTGAGGAGGCCGGGCAGCAGCGTGGTGCGCAGCGCGGGCTCCTCGTCGGAGAGCGGGTTGACGAGGGTGACCGTACGGCGCCGGTCGTCGTCGGCGGGGAGGCCGAACGCGTCGAGGACCGCCGGGCCGGTGAACGGGTAGTTCAGCGCCTCGACGTAGCCCGCCCCGGCCAGGGCGCGGCCGACGCGGCGGTGCAGCCGCTGCCGCTCGGTGAGCCCGCGGCCGGACGGCGGGGTCGGCAGCGTGGAGGGCAGGTTCTCGTACCCCTCCAGCCGGATGACCTCCTCGGCGAGGTCGTTGGGCGCGACGAGGTCGGGGCGCCAGGACGGGACGGTGACGATCAGCTCGTCCTGCCCGTACACGTCGCAGCCGATCTGCTGGAGGCGCCGTACGACGGTCTCCCGGCCGTAGCCGACGCCCGCGACGCGGTCGGGGTGGTCGGCGGGCATGGTGATCGTGTGCGGCGCGGAGGGCGCGAGGACCTCGGTGACCCCGGCCTCGGCGGAGCCGCCCGCGAGGAGCACCAGCAGGTCGACGGTGCGCTGCGCCGCCGCCGCGGTGGCCGCCGGGTCGACGCCGCGCTCGAAGCGCTTGGACGCCTCGGAGGGCAGCTTGTGGCGGCGCGCGGTACGGGCGATGGTGATCGCGTCGAAGTGCGCCGCCTCGATGACGACCTCGGTCGTGCCGTGCACCACGCCGGTCTCGGCGTCGGTGACGACATCGGCGATCTCGGTGTGGGCTCCGCCCATCACGCCCGCGAGGCCGATCGGCCCGCGGTCGTCGGTGATGACCAGGTCCTGGGCGTCGAGGACGCGCTGGACGCCGTCGAGGGTGGTGATCTTCTCACCGGCCTCGGCGCGGCGGACGCCGATCGCGCCGTCGAGCCGGGTCCGGTCGTAGGCGTGCAGCGGCTGGCCGAGCTCCAGCATCACGTAGTTGGTGATGTCGACGGCGAGCGAGATGGGGCGCATCCCGGCCTTCTGGAGGCGGCGGCGCAGCCAGATCGGCGAGCGGGCCTCGGGGTCGAGCCCGGTGACCGTGCGCGCGGTGAAGCGGTCGCAGCCCATCGGGTCGGCGATCTTCACGGGGTGGCCGTACGCGTTCGGCGCGGGGACGTCGAGGAGCGCCGGGTCGCGCAGCGGCAGGCCGTACGCGATGGCGGTCTCGCGGGCGACGCCACGCAGCGAGAGGCAGTAGCCGCGGTCGGGGGTGACGGCGATGTCCAGGACCTCGTCCACCAGCTCCAGGAGCGCGATGGCGTCGGTGCCGGGCTCGTACTCGGGCGGCAGCACGATGATGCCGCCGGAGCCGTCATCGCCCATGCCCAGCTCGTCGCCGGAGCAGATCATGCCGTGCGAGGTCTTGCCGTACGTCTTGCGCGCGGCGATGGCGAAGTCGCCCGGGAGGACGGCGCCGGGCAGCACGACGACGACCTTGTCGCCGACGGCGAAGTTGCGCGCGCCGCAGACGATCTCCTGCGGCTCGCCGGTGCCGTTGGCGGTGCCGACGTCGACGGTGCAGAAGCGGATGGGCTTCTTGAAGCCCTCCAGCTCCTCGATGGTGAGGACCTTGCCGACGACGAGGGGGCCCTTGAGGCCGGCGCCGAGCTGCTCGACGGTCTCGACCTCCAGACCGGCGGCGACGAGCTTGGCCTGTACGTCACGGCCGGTCTCCGTCGCCGGCAGGTCGACGTACTCCCGCAGCCAGGAAAGCGGGACGCGCATCAGATCTCCATCCCGAACGGCCGGGTGAACCGGACGTCACCCTCGACCATGTCTCGCATGTCTTCGACGTTGTGGCGGAACATCAGCATCCGTTCGATGCCGAACCCGAAGGCGAATCCGCTGTACTTCCCGGGGTCGACGCCGCAGGCGGTGAGCACCTTCGGGTTGACCATGCCGCAGCCGCCCAGCTCGATCCAGCCCTCGCTGCCGCAGGTGCGGCAGGGCCGGTCGGGGTTGCCGACGGAGGCGCCGCGGCAGACGTAGCAGACCATGTCCATCTCGGCGGACGGCTCGGTGAACGGGAAGAAGTTCGGGCGGAGCCGGGTCTTCATGTCCGGGCCGAAGAGCGCCTGGACCATGTGGTCCAGGGTGCCCTTGAGGTCGGCCATGGTCAGGCCCTCGTCGACGGCGAGCAGCTCGATCTGGTGGAAGACCGGGGTGTGCGTGGCGTCCAGCTCGTCGGTGCGGTAGACCCGCCCGGGGCAGACGACGTAGACGGGCGGCTCGCGGTCGATCAGGGTGCGGGCCTGGACCGGCGAGGTGTGCGTACGGAGCACCACGCCGGACTCGTCGCCAGTGGTGCCCTCGGGGCCCTGCACGAAGAAGGTGTCCTGCATCTGGCGCGCCGGGTGGTCGGGCACGAAGTTGAGGGCGTCGAAGTTGAACCACTCGGCCTCGGCCTCGGGCCCCTCGGCGACCTCGTACCCCATGGCCACGAAGACGTCGGCGACCCGCTCCATGAAGGTGGTGAGCGGGTGGCGGGCGCCGGCCGGGATGCGGTCGTACGGCAGTGTGACGTCCACCGCCTCCTCGACCAGCACCCGGGCGTCACGCTCGGCCTCCAGCTCCGTCTGCCGGGCGGCGAGGGCCCGGCCGACGGCGGCGCGGGCCTGGCCCACGCGCTTGCCCGCCTCGGCCTTGGCCTGCGGGGGCAGCGCGCCGATCTCCCGGTTGGCGAGGGAGAGCGGCGAGGTGGACCCGGTGTGCGCGTTCTTCGCGTGGGCGAGCGCGTCGAGGTCACCGGCGGCGGCAAAGGCGGCGAGCGCCTCGTCCTTGATCCGCTCGATGCGCTTCGGTTTCAGTGCCTCGACCTCGACCGGGTCGTACGACTTGTTGGGTGCGGACATCTCTTCCCGTACTTCCGATTGGCTTGGCGAAACGACCCTGCTCGACGACTCTGCTCGATCACCGAGGGTGTGAAGGTGCCAAAAGCCGAGTCTAAGGGGTCGTACGAAGGTGGCTCCGCCCGCGGGCGGCCCGGGCCGGCTCCCCGGATCGGTCGGGAGACCGTCAGGAGAGGTAGGCCGGGGCGCCGACGGGCAGGACGAACCGGAACTGCGCGCCGCCGCCGGGGCCGCGGCCGACGGTGATCGTGCCGCCGTGCGCCTCGACGATGCCCTTGACGATGTAGAGGCCCAGCCCCGTCCCGCCGCGCTTGCTGCCCCGCCAGAAGCGGGTGAAGACGCGCTGCATCGACTCCTCGGGGATGCCGGGTCCTTCGTCGCACACGGTGACGGCCGTTCCCTTCTCACTCTCCGCCGCGTGTTCGATACGCGCGGGCGCCACCACAATGGTGACGGTTCCCTCGCCGTGGCGCACCGCGTTTTCCAGCAGGTTGCCGAGGACCTGGTCGATCTTGTCGGGGTCCGCCCACAGATCGGGCAGCGGCTGCTCTATCCGTACGAGGAACCGGTCCGGTGACTCTCCCGACGCGGTGTGCGACTGGACGTGCCGGCCGACGGCCGCGCCGATGTCGACGGGCTGGCGGCGCACCTCCAGCCGTCCCGAGTCGATCCGGGAGATGTCGAGCAGTTCGGCGATGAGCCGGGTGACCCGGTTGGCGTCGGCGTCGACGGTCTCCAGCATCAGCCGCTTCTGGTCGTCCGTGAACCGCTCCCACTTGGCGAGCAGGGTCGCCGTGAACCCCTTGACGGAGGTCAGCGGCGAGCGCAGCTCGTGGGCGACGGTGGCAATCAGCTCGGCATGGCTCAGCTCGGTGCGGCGGCGGGCCTCCGTGCCCCGTACACAGATCACCAGCTTGCGGACGGGGCCGGTGGGGTACGCGCGGACGTAGCGCGCCGAGACCAGGACCTCGCGGCCGCCGGGGAGCAGCAGGTTGCGCTCCGGCTGCCCGGTCCGGGTCGCGAGGCCGCCGTACGGGTCGGTCAGCGTCCACCAGCGGCGGCCCTTGAGGTCCTCCAGCGGCAGCGCGTGGTCCAGCGGGCTGCCGAGGGCGGTGGCGCGGTCGACGGCGGTGATCCGGGCGGCGGCGGCGTTGAAGCAGACGACGCGGCCGGTCTCGTCCGCGATGATCAGCCCGTCGGGGAGGTCGTCGGGGTCCAGCCCCGGTCCGGCCGGGCCGTCGGCAGCGGCGGGTAAGGCTCCCTGGACCCTTGCGGGTCGGCTCGCCCCGACGGTCATCCCCGCACCCCACCTCTTCCGGCTAGCTCAGTGGGTCCCCGAGCACGCCACCCTACTAGCTGACGGTGACCGGACGGACCCCCTCAGCGCATACCGCGGACGCGCTGGGCGCGCGCTGAGGCATAGAGACATACGGCCGCGGCGGTCGCGAGGTTCAAGCTCTCGGCCTTTCCGTGGATCGGCACCCGCACCACGGCGTCCGCCAGGGCACGGGTCTCCTCCGGCAGCCCCCACGCCTCGTTGCCGAAGATCCAGGCGGTGGGCCCGGCCATGGTGCCCGCGTCCAGTTCGTCGTCGAGGTCGTCCTCGCCCGCTCCGTCGGCCGCCAGGATGCGCACCCCGGCGCCCTGGAGGCCGCGTACGGCCTGCTCCACGGGGACGCCGACGGCGACGGGCAGATGGAAGAGCGAGCCGGCCGACGCGCGGACGGACTTCGGGTTGTACAGGTCGACGGAGGCGTCGGTGAGGACGACGGCGTCGGCCCCCGCGGCGTCCGCGCAGCGCAGCACCGTACCGGCGTTGCCGGGGTCGCGGACATGGGCGAGGACGGCGACGAGCCGGGGGCCGGCCGCGAGGACGTCCGCGAACGGGGTGTCCAGGAAGCGGCAGACGCCCAGCAGGCCCTGCGGGGTGACCGTCTGGGAGACCTCGGCGAGGACGGTGTCCGGCGCGAAGTGCACCCGGGCCCCCGTGGCGCGGGCCGCGTCGATGATGTCGCCGTACCGCTCGGCGGCCTCGGCGGTGGTGAACAGTTCGAGGAGCGTGGGCTCGCCGTCCGCCCCGCGGTGCGCCACCGCCTCGCGCACGGCCTGCGGCCCCTCGGCGATGAACCGGCGCTCCTTGCCCCGGAAGGCGCGCTTGGCGAGCCTGCGCGCGGCCGTGACACGGGGGGAACGCGGGGAGATCAGCTCGGGGGTGCCCATGGGCGGCGGCTCGCTTCTCGTCTGGCGGTAACGGGCGGTCTCGGTACGGGGCGGTCTCGGTACGGGGCGGTTTCGATGCGCGCCGGCGGGTGCGGAAACACGCGGGACCCGCAGGCGGTGTGCCTGCGGGTCCGGCGGGAAGGGGCGCGGGCTGGAGAGCCGGCAGGCTCTTAGGCCGCGGCCTTCGGGGCGTTGACGTCGCTGGGGAGCGCCTTCTGGGCGACCTCGACGAGCGCGGCGAACGCGTTGGCGTCGTTGACGGCCAGCTCCGCGAGGATCTTGCGGTCCACCTCGACGTTGGCGGCCTTCAGACCCTGGATGAAGCGGTTGTAGGTGATGCCGTTGGCACGGGCAGCGGCGTTGATCCGCTGGATCCAGAGCTGACGGAAGTCGCCCTTGCGCTTCTTACGGTCGTTGTAGTTGTAGACGAGGGAGTGGGTGACCTGCTCCTTCGCCTTCCGGTACAGACGCGAACGCTGGCCGCGGTAACCGCTGGCCGCTTCGAGGATTGCCCGGCGCTTCTTGTGGGCGTTGACTGCCCGCTTGACGCGTGCCACGTGTTGACTCCTTGTAGCGGGGCCGTGGTTGGACTCACACGGCCCGAAAACGAATAGGTCCCGGTCCTGTTGCCGCGCCCCCGGTCACCGGAGGCGGCGGCCTCACTTGCCGAGAAGCTTCTTGATCTTCTTGGCGTCGCCCGGGGCCATCTCGGCGTTGCCGGTGAGGCGACGCGTCAGCCTTGACGACTTGTGCTCGAGCAGGTGGCGCTTGCCGGCCCGCTCGCGCAGCACCTTGCCGGAGCCGGTGATCTTGAAGCGCTTGCTGGCACCGCTGTGCGACTTGTTCTTCGGCATAGCGCCGTTCTCTCCTCGTCAGTGGCGCTCCCAGCCGGTCCGCTTTCTCGACCGGCGCGCGGGAGCGTCAGATCTCTGGTGTGTGGTTCCGAGCGGAGCCGGGGGCCGCCTGGGTGGCGCCCCCACGGATCACACGTCGGAAGATGCCTCGACGGGGGTCTCGGCCGGAGCCGCGACGTTCCCGGCCGACTCCTCGGGCGTGGAGCCCTGGCGTTCGGCCTTGCGGGCCGCCTGCGCTTCACGGGCCTCGGCCATGGCCTCGGTCTTCTTCTTGTGCGGACCGAGAACCATGATCATGTTCCGGCCGTCCTGCTTCGGGTTCGACTCGATGAAGCCGAGTTCCTCGACGTCGGAGGCGAGCCGCTGGAGCAGTCGGAAGCCCAGTTCCGGGCGGGACTGCTCGCGACCACGGAACATGATCGTGATCTTGACCTTGTCGCCCTGCTTGAGGAACCGGACGACGTGACCCTTCTTGGTGTCATAGTCGTGCGGGTCGATCTTCGGCCGGAGCTTCATCTCCTTGATGACCGTGTGCGCCTGGTTCTTGCGCGCCTCACGGGCCTTCATGGCCGACTCGTACTTGAACTTCCCGTAGTCCATGAGCTTGCACACGGGCGGACGGGCGTTCGCCGCGACCTCGACCAGGTCCAGGTCGTACTCCTGTGCAAGCTCCAGGGCCTTGGCGAGCGGGACGATGCCCACCTGCTCGCCGCTGGGACCGACAAGTCGCACTTCGGGAACGCGAATCCGGTCGTTGATGCGGGGCTCGGCGCTGATGGATCCTCCTCGGTAGCACCACACGACTGTCTGGCAGACAGCCGCGTAACGTCTGTACGTTTCAGACCAACCGCGGCGGCACAGTAAAAATGCCCCGGACGGCACACAGGCAGGAGCTCCTCGAATACCGGAGCACCGCCGCGCGACTGCCACGGGGCGCATCGGGCGGTTCCATCGTCCGTACGGAACGATGGGCACCGCCTGACCGGTGACCCGCCGCCCCTCAGGGGCAGCCAGGTGGGAGATCGGAGCCTCCACTTGTGGGCCGGGCACGCACGTGTCCGGCCGGTCGTTACACAAGGTTAGCATCCCCCGGAGCCATCCGCTAACCCTCGGGTCCGCACCCGCTCCCCCGGACGGGCGCCCGCCGCGTGGGCCTATCGTGTGGGGCATGAGCGACGCGACCTCCCCCCAGTCCACCCCGGAAGCCCCGGAAGCCCCCGCATCACCCGGCTACGACGCCATGGCCCGCGACATCGCGGAAGTTCCCGCCGTCGAGGTGATCGTCACGGTCGCGGTGAACCTGATGAGCGCGGCGGCCGTGAAGCTCGGTCTGACCGAGGAGGGCGACGAGCACAAGGACCTGGACGAGGCGCGCAAGCTGGTCCACGCGCTGGCCGGACTGCTGGACGCGAGCACGACGGAGATCAGCTCGTTCCACGCGGCGCCGCTGCGTGACGGGCTGAAGTCGCTGCAGCTGGCCTTCCGCGAGGCATCGGTCGTACCGGACGAGCCGGGCCAGGGCCCGGGCGAGAAGTACACGGGCCCGGTCTACGGCTGACCGGCGCCCCCGCCCCGCGCCGTCACGCGGGGCGTTCTCCGTCGCGGGGCGGCTGATCCCGTACGTACAGGGGCTCGCCCGGTGGGGTGGCCTCGGCCGGCAGCACCGCCAGGTCGAGTCCGCGCACCAGGCGGGCCCTCAGCACATCGTCGTCCGCGAGGGCGCGCGCGACCCTGCGGGCCGCCTCCGCCGCGGCTGCGGCCGGGGCCGGCACCAGGGCGAGGATGCCGTCCGCGCTGCCGGGGCCGAGATATGCCCGTACCACCGCGGGCTCGGCGGCGACCACCGAACGTACCGCCGCCGTCACGGCCGGGTCGTCGAGCGGACCGGTCCCCGTACGCCCCTCCGCGAGGGCGAGCAGGGCGGGCCCGGTGAGCTGGTACGGGACGGGGCCCGCGAGATCGAGGACCACGGTGTCCGCCCCCTCGTGCGCGGCGGCCTGGAGCGCCTGGTGCAGCGGTACGGCGACGGGCCTGGCCGCGGGGTCCCACCGGGCCAGCGCCTCGACGGAGGTGAAGGCGGGCAGGGCGCGGCGGTCACCGGCCCGGAGCGTCGGCACGGCCATGTCGCTGGTCTTCTCCCGGCGCAGGCCCGCCCGTCGCCCACCACCCTTGTCCGACGCTGCGCCGCCCCCCTCATCGGCCTCATCGGCCTCCTCGACCTCCCCCAGGACGGCCACGACGGGCACCAGCAGCCGGGAGGTGCGCAGCGCCGCCAGCACCGGCCCATGAGCCGCGCGGTCCTCGGCCCAGGCGGCGAGGGCCGCCGTCAGCGCGGGATCGGCGGTGCCGTCGTCGTCGGAGAAACCGGGGTCCGGAATGTTCTTGAGCGCCACGGGACGAGCCTAGTTGAGCGGGCCGGGCGTACGGTCCTGGGGTGGATCTCTCGGTCGCGGTGTACGACATGGTGGGCGGGCACGAGGCGGCGTACGGCCCGGAGCGCGCGTATGTCACCGCCAGTGTGGTGAAGGTCGCGGTGCTGGCGGCCCTGCTGCTGCGCGCCCGGGACACCGGCCGGTGGCTGGACGCGGGCGAGGAGCGGCTCGCCGAGGCCATGATCGGGCGCAGCGACAACGAGGCGGCGACGGCACTGCGGGAGGCCGCCGGGGGTGTGCCGGGGCTGGACGCGGCGCACGCGCGGCTCGGCATGGACCGGACGGCGGCAGCCCCGGCGTGGGGGCTGACCCGGACCACGGCGGGCGATCAGCTCACCCTCCTGAAGGCGGTCTTCGCCCCGGAGACCAGGCCGGAGGCCCCTCTCGACGCGCGGTCGCGCCGCTATGTGGCGGGGCTGATGGGGCGGGTGGTGGCGGGGCAGGACTGGGGCGTGTCGGCGGCGGACGGCGCGGCGGCCCCGGCCGGTGTCGCGCTGAAGAACGGCTGGCTGCCGCGTACGGAGAGCGGACTGTGGGTCGTCCACTCCGTGGGGCGGGTGAGCGGCTGCCTGGTGGCGGTCCTCTCCGACGGCCACGCCTCGAAGGAGGAGGGCATCGCCCGGGTCGAGGAGGCGGCGGTCGGCGCGGTACGCCGGATCACGGCGCTCCGGCCCGGGTGAGGCGGAACGCCGTACGGCCTGAGGTGCCCTGGCCGTACGGCCTGAGGTGCCCTGGCCGTGGCGGCCCGGGGCACACCACTCGCAGGAACGCTAGTGCCCCTCCCGGCAAGCTTTGCCCCGTCGCGCCGCCCAGCACGCACGCTCGCCGCGTTGGCCAAAAGCCCTGGTAGCTCCGCTACAAGGAC
>NZ_JBFBJB010000026.1:0-88753 GCF_040685895.1 Streptomyces sp. NPDC088124
CACCATGGCTCCGCCATGCCTCGATCCTCCGCCTTGCGATGCACGCACCCCAGCCCCGCTCCTTCTCCCACCCCCCATTCGCCGGTCGGTCTTAGTGAGAAGAGAGCCGGAAGCTCATCTGACCGAAGGTCACCATGTCCCCGTCCCGCACGACGACCGTCGAGGTGACGCGCCGTCCGTTGACGGTCGTGCCGTTGGTCGAGCCGAGGTCGCGCAGGACCCATCCCCCGCCCTGCATGCTCAGTTCGGCGTGCAGCCGCGAGACCGTGTCATGGCTGAGCCGCAGCCCGTTGACCGGGTCGCGGCCGATCCGCAGCGGATACGGGCCCGGCTGCGGCAGCAGCAGTTTCGGCAGCCGCTCGGCCTGCCACGCCCTGCTCAGCCGGTGCGAGAACGCGGATATCCGGCCGACCGCCGCGAACAGCCCCCGGGACCAACGGCCTTCGGCCTCCAGATCCGCGGTGAGCGGCTTCAGTTCATCCACTCCGCGGGCGGCGAGCGCCAGGTCCGTCCGGCGGAGAAAGGTGTCGTGCGACAGCTTGCCCTGCGCCACGCCTTCCCTGAGCACCGCCAGGACACGGTCACGCTCGGTGTCGGAGAGCCTCGCGGGATACGCCCGGGACTCGAAGGAGGACGTCACGGATGTGATTCTCCTGCCGACGGCCCTGGCCTGTCCAGATGGTCCGGACCTCCCGTACGGGCGCCACGACCACCCGATTCCCTCTGATCACCGGGCTTTGGGCCGTCTCCCTTGCCACCATGGGAGGTGTCACCGTCACAGAACCGTGACGGACGGTGCCGACGACAAGGGGGAACCACCCGTGCAGTTCGAGGTGTGGGCGCCGAAGGCGCAGGAGCGGGTCGACCTCCAGCTGGGGGGAACGGCGCCCGTCGTCCTGCCCATGGAGCGTGACCAGGGCAGACCCGGCTGGTGGACCGCCGAGACGGCCACCGCGCCGCCCGCCGGGACGCGGTACGGCTTCTCGCTCGACGGCGGCCCCGTACGGCCGGATCCGCGCTCCCGCCGCCAGCCGGAGGGCCCCGACGGCCGCAGCGCCGTCGTCGACCAGGCCGCGTTCGACTGGCGCGTCCCCTGGACAGGACGGCCGCTGCCCGGCACGGTCCTGTACGAGCTGCACATCGGCACGTTCACCCACGAGGGCACCCTCGACGCGGCGGCGGCGCGGCTCGCGCCCCTGGCCGAGCTGGGGATCACCCATGTCGAGCTGATGCCCGTGTGCCCCTTCCCCGGGACCCACGGATGGGGGTACGAGGGGGTGTCGCTGTGGGCGGTCCACGAGCCGTACGGCGGCCCCGAGGCGCTCAAGCGATTCGTCGACACGGCGCACGGCCTGGGGCTCGGCGTCGTGCTCGACGTCGTCCACAACCACCTCGGCCCGGCCGGCAACCATCTGCCCGCGTTCGGCCCGTACTTCACCGACACGCATCACACCCCGTGGGGCGCCGCCGTCAACCTCGACGCCCCCGGCTCGGACGAGGTCCGCGCCTATCTGCGGGAGAGCGCCCTGGCCTGGCTGCGGGACTTCCGGCTCGACGGGCTGCGCCTCGACGCGGTGCACGCGCTGGCCGACGACCGGGCGCTGACCTTCCTCGAAGAGCTCTCCACGGCGGTCGACGCGCTCGCCGCCGATCTGGGCCGTCCGCTCTTCCTGATCGCCGAGTCCGACCTCGGCGACCCGCGCACCACCCGGCCGCGCGGGGAGGGCGGCCTCGGGCTGCACGCGCAGTGGAACGACGACTTCCACCACGCCCTGCACACCGCGCTCACCGGCGAATCCCAGGGCTACTACGCCGACTTCGCCCGCGCGCCGCTGGCCGCGCTGGCCAAGACGCTCACGCACGTCTTCTTCCACGACGGCACGTACTCGACCTTCCGTGGCCGTACGCACGGCCGCCCCGTCGACCGTACGAGAACCCCCGCGCACCGGTTCCTCGGCTACGCGCAGACCCATGACCAGATCGGCAACCGGGCGCTCGGCGACCGGCTCTCGGCGACGCTCTCCCCCGGGCTGCTCGCCTGCGCGGCCACCCTCGTCCTGACCGGGCCGCACACACCGATGCTCTTCATGGGCGAGGAGTGGGGCGCGGCCACGCCCTGGCAGTTCTTCACCGACCACCCCGATCCGGTCCTCGCGGAGGCCGTACGCAGCGGCCGGCGCAGGGAGTTCGCGGCGCACGGCTGGGCGGCCGGGGAGATCCCGGACCCGCAGGACCCGGCGACGCGCGAGCGCTCCTGCCTGGACCGCTCGGAGCAGAGCCGCGCGCCGCACGCCCGCCTGCTGGCCTGGCACCGCGAACTGATCGCCCTGCGCCAGGCCCACCCGGACCTGGCCGATCCGGACCTGGCGGCGGTGCGGGTGGCGTACGACGAGGGGGCCCGCTGGCTGGCGTTCCGCCGAGGGGAGCTGCGGATCGCGGTGAACCTCTCCGCGCGGGAGGTCGGGATCCCGCTGGACGGCGGGGCCGGGAACGGCGCCGGGCGGGTGCTCGCGGCGTGGGAGCCGGTGGCGGCGCCGGGGGTGGACGGGGTGCTGCGGCTGCCACCGGAGTCGTGCGTGGTCCTGGCCGACCGCTGAGCTTCCCGGTCCGGCCGCCGGGGGCCGCGGCCCCCGGCGTGATCCGGTCGAAAGCCTCTAGACCGCCGGGTCCCGGCGGAACAGGGCCGTCCACAGGAACGGTTCGCCGAAGTGGGGTGACTCGGGCGGCTCGTCGTTCATGCGGCGGATCTCGACCTCCGTGAGGTCACCGAAGATCCGGCGCAGGGACTCCGGCGCGTAGGCGAGGCCGCCGTGCAGGCCGGGTCCGCCGGACGGGCCGGACGGCCGGTAGAAGGCCGCGTCGGGGAGTTCGGAGCCCATCCGCCCGCCGGCGAAGCAGGTGAGGGCGAGATGGCCGCCGGGGGCGAGGAGCCGGTCGACCAGGGCGAGATAGCTGACGCGCCGGTGGGGCGGCAGGTGGTGGAAGCAGCCCGAATCGTGGATCAGGTCGTACGGACCGCTCAGCGCCTCCGCGCCGAGGGCGAAGACATCGCCGCGGTGGAACCGGATGTCGGCACCCGCCTCGCGGGCCCGCTCCCGTGCCCAGTCGACGGCGGCCGGGGAGAGGTCGACGGCGTCCACCCGGAAGCCCCGGGCGGCGAGATGGAGGGAGTTACGGCCGGGGCCGCATCCCAGATCGAGCGCGCGCCCCGGTCCGCCGACCAGGCCCCGGTCGAGGTACGAGACCAGGCTCTCGTCCGGTTTCGCCACGAAGAACGGCACCGGCCTGTCCCGGTCCGCGTAGAAGGCGTCCCACCAGCCGGCCGCGCCGGCCGTCCAGCGGTCGGCCTCCGGCGCGAACAGGCCGTCCAGCAGCCTCAGCACATCCTCGACGGTGCGTATGTCCCGGTCCATCAACTCCCCTTCCGCCATGGGGAAACCGTGCCACCCGACGCTGGGGAAGGCCAGGTCGGGACCGGTTCCGGGAGGAGGTCCCGGCGGCGTGGACGGGGCCGGGACGGCCGTACGGGAAGCTGGGAGGCTCCCCCCGTACCGGACCCCCGTACCACCGCCTCCCGCACCCCGTGGGTCCCCGTCAGCGGGCCCTTTCCGGCTACTCGACGATCGCCATCTCGCGCGAGGTGTTGTTGAGCCGGCGGCCGCCGTCCTCCGTGACCGTGACGATGTCCTCGATGCGGACACCGAAGCGACCCGGCAGATAGACACCGGGCTCGACGGAGAAGCACATGCCCGGCACCATCGGCCGCTCCTCGCCCTCGATCATGTACGGCGGCTCGTGCGTCGTGACGCCGATGCCGTGGCCGGTGCGGTGGATGAAGTACGCGCCGTACCCGGCGTCCGCGATGACCGCGCGGGCCGCCCGGTCGACCTCCTGGCAGGCGGCGCCGGGCCGTACGGCCTCGAAACCGGCCTGCTGCGCCCGGCGTACGACGTCGTGCACGCGCCGCTCCTCGGCGGTCGGCTCGCCGACATGGACGGTGCGGGTGGTGTCGGAGCCGTACCCGAACCTGAGCCCGCCGAAGTCGAGGACGACCATGTCGCCGCGCTCGATGACCCGGTCACCGGCCTCGTGGTGCGGATCGGCGCCGCCCGGACCGGATCCCACGACGGTGAAGTCGACCTGGGAGTGGCCGTGCTCCAGCAGGAGACGGGCGAGATCGGCGGCGACGTCCGTCTCCCTGCGCCCGGCGAACCGGACCTTCAGGATCTCCTCGTAGGCGGCGTCGGCCGCCGCGCCCGCCGCCTCGACGCGCGCCAGCTCGCGCGCGTCCTTGACGGCGCGCAGCATCGGCAGCGCCTCGGTCAGCGCCACATAGGAGGTGCCGGGCAGCGCCCGCTGGAGGGCGAGGAGGTGCAGCGCCCAGGCGTTGTCGCTGACACCGAACCGGCCCGCCGGGTCCAGCAGCGGCGCCGTCAGGCCGTACGGATCCGTGCCGTCCGTCCAGTCCCGCAGGGTGAGCGCGGGCGCCCCGGCGGCCCGTGCGGCGTCCGGGGCCTCCAGGGCGGGCACCACCAGGACGGGGTCGCGGCCCTGGGCGACGACGAGCAGCGTGAGCCGCTCGGTGTCGGCGGTCGGCCGGTAGCCGGTGAGATGGACGAGGTCGGGCCCGGGGGCGACGAGCAGCCCCGCGAGCCCGGCGCCGGCCGCCGAAGCGGCGGCGCGGGCCAGCCGGGCGCGGTAGTCGTCCGCGGTGAACGGCGCCGGCTCGGGGGACAGGGGGGTGACGGGCATGCGGTCTCCTTCTCGGTGCCGGCGGTGCTACTCCGGGTCCAGCCGTTCCAGGAGTTCCTGGAAGTCGTCGCCGACGACGATCCGCAGCCCCTCGCCGTCCTCGTCCGCCTCGCTGAGCTGCGTGAGCGTGCCGCCGCGCCACCAGTAGACGTACGGGCTGATGGCGCCCGGCGTGTCCTCGTACCCGGAGGCGGCGAAGGACGCCATCGCGTTCAGGGAGGGGATCATCGTCCTGTCCCGGATGACGTGGAAGGCGAGCTGGTGCCGGAAGGGCAGCGCGACGAGCGCGCCGTCCCGCGTGATCCGCTCGCCGGTGACCTGCCGTACGACCGTCTCCAGGGCGAGGACGCGGCTGGCGGTGTAGAAGGAGTCGCCGAGGATCACCTCGAACCGCATCCCGTCGGGGCCCTTGTCCTTGACCGTCTCGCGCCCCTCGATGGGCAGGTCGCGCAGATTGCGCAGCGCGCGCTCGCGGAGGTCCTTCACCTCGCCCAGCGGCTCCAGCGCCTCGTCGGTGAGCATCATGACGCTCTCCGGCAGATCGAGCGCGAGCACCTCGTACAGCCCCGGGGCGACCGAGCGGGCGTACCCGAACGTCTGGGCGTCGAGGCCGTCCTCGCTGATCACCCGGGGGTAGAGCTGGGCGCGGATCTGCTCGGGCGGCAGGGTGTCGAGCGCGGACGGGCCGTCCATGGTGCGCAGCACCATGCCCGCGTGCCTGCGCGCGAGGTCGCCCCAGACGCGGGGCCCGCGGTCGTCGTTGTGGCAGACGGCGGCGAGGTTGCCCAGACCGAACTGGCGGCCGGAGCTGTCGGTCACCATGTCGGCGTAGAGCGTGACCTCCAGGCCGTGCTCCGCGAACGCCTCGCGGACCTGGCCGCGGAAGAGCGCGGCCTCGTCCACCGAGAAGAACGAGAACGCGGGGTCCCGGGGCGTGTCACGTCCGTCACGCCTCGGCCCTCGCCGGAACAGCCCCACACCATCGCCTCCGCCCGTGTCCGTCCCGCGTCGTAACTTTCCTGCCGGACTCCCCGGAAAACACCGGCCCCGGGGGATCACGTGAGCGACCCGGGATCACCCGGCGGGCGATCCCGGCGACGGCCGGGGCCGGTCCCCGTGCTCGTCCCCCTGCGACCGTCCCCCGTGATCGTCCGACTACCGATGCTAGTCCCCGGGTGTGACAGGACGACGACCACGGTCCGCGCAGGAGAAGTGCCGCCTTGCCCCGGAGGAGATCATACGTATAACTTCTCTCCATGTCCCATCTCGCTCTCGTCACCCTCGTCGTCGACGACTACGACAAGGCCATCGCCTTCTACACCGGAGCCCTCGGCTTCGAACTGGTCGAGGACACCGACCGCGGGGACGGCTCCCGCTGGGTCGTGGTCCGCCCGCGCGCGCTCCCCGGCGACGCCGGTCCGGGGACCGGTCTGCTGCTGGGGCGCGCCAAGGACGACGCGCAGCGCGCGAGCATCGGCGCGCAGACGGGCGGGCGGGTCGGGTTCTTCCTGTACACCGACGACTTCGCCCGCGACCACGCCCGCATGCGCGCCGCCGGGGTCCGCTTCGTGCGGGAGACCCGCCACGAGCCGTACGGAACGGTGGCGGTCTTCGAGGACCTGTACGGCAACCTCTGGGATCTGCTCCAGCCCGCGTAGCGGCGGTCCCCGGAGCAGGGGCACGGGACCGGGTCACGGGACCGGGTCACGGGCCGGCTCGCGGGGCGAGGTCACGGGGGTGGTGCGCACGGGGCCGCGCGGGGCGGTACCTTCGTGCTGCCGAAATCCGGCGCGCCCCGGCCGGGTTCACGGCGGGCGCGGACCGGACCAGCCAGGAACGAAGGGGGCCGGCCCATGGGCCTGGCGCAGTTGCACTACACCTCGGTCCCCGCGGGCCAGGACGGGCCGGGCTCCGGCTTCGTCTCGGTCACCCCCGGCATACCCGGGCCGCTGCTGGACGAGGCGGAGCGGCTGCTCGCGTACGAACCGCCCGAGGAGGCCCCGCCGCACCCCACGGCCGCCGAACTCGCCGCGCTGCCACAGGCGTTCAGCCACAGCGTGCTCGCCGACGGCAGCCGGCTCCTGGCCCGTACCGTCCCCACGGGCGCCGGAACGGGGCCCGGCAGCGGCACCCGCGGCGCCCACACTCATGCCGTACTGCTGCCCGAGGGCTCCGGGCTGCCCGGTGGCGGCCTGCCCATCTCGGCCTGGAACTCGGTACGTTGGGCCGCCTCCCCGCCTCAGAGCCCGACCCCGGTGCCGCTGGAGGCCCTGCCGCCGCTGGGGCTCTTCGGCCGGGACGTGCTGGCCGGGTTCGCCGCCGCGCGCGCCCCCTGGCTCGCGGGGTTCTTCGCGGGGCTGCGGGAGCAGGCCGGGGCCGGCGCGGCCACCGGGTCCGGCACCGGCGGGTACGCGCGGATCGTCCTGGTCGAGCGGAGCAGCTCCGATGTCGCCCAGTGGATCGCGCTGGCCTGCGCCGTCCTGCCGCGCGACCACGCCGAGGCGCTGACGTTCACCACGTACACCCGCCGGCCGCGGGCGGCCCGCCAGCGGATCGTCGGGGTGCTCCCGGACGGCGCGCGGGAGCTGACCGGCACGGACCACGGGTGCCGGGTGCTCGACTGCACCGGCCGCCCGCCCGCCCCGGCGGCGTCCCACGGGGCCGCGCATGTCCCGTACGTCTGGGGCGAGATCGCCGCGCGCGTCTGGCTCGGCAGGGCGCCCGAGGTCTTCGCGGACGCGGCGGCGCTGCCGGGCGGTGTCCTCTCCCCCGGCGCGCTGGCCTGCGTCGCGCTGTGCGCGGATGTCACGCTGGGCCCGGAGGGCCGTACGGAAGCGGCGGCATGGGCGTACGAGCAGATCAGGACAGTGGACCCGGAACGGCTGCACCGGCTCGTCGAGGCGCTCGCCGCCCCCGCCGAGGACCACCGGACACCGGCCGAATGCGCCGCCCTGGCACGGCTGTTCACCGCCCTCGGCGACCGGGCACGGCGGACGGGCCGGGACGGCGACCGGGCCGCCGCCGCCCTCGGCACCCTCGGCGCGCTCGTGCTGACCACGGCGGTCCGGATGGACGGCGCGCCCCACGAACCGCTCCCCGAGGCCGAGTTGTCGGCGCTCCCCGAGGATCTCCGGCGGCGGCTGGCGGCCGAGCTGGCCCCCGGCATCCTCGCGGGCATCGCCGACGACACCGCGCCGGACATCGCCCGCCCCGTCGGGCTCCTGCGGATCGCGGGCATCCTCGGTGTGGACTGCGCGGAGCCGCTGCCCGGCCTCGCCACCCGGCTGGCGCGCGCCCTGGCCGCCGATCCCGACACCGCCCGCGTCCCGGCCGTACGCACCATGCTGGAGGACCACTTCGAGCTGCGCACCGCGCTGCTCGGCGCGCTCGACGCGCGGGCGGCCGAGGATCCCGTCGCCACCGCTCGGCTGCTGGGCGCGGTCGGTCTCCCCCTCGGCGCGGTCCAGACCCTGCCGCATCTGCGGATGTGCGCGGGCGCTCCCTGGGTACCCGAGGCCGGCGGCGACGGGCTGACCGCCCTGCATGCCGCGCTGCGGGCCGGCGGTGTCTCGGCGTTCACCGATCCGCTCGTGCTGCGCACCGCGGTCCGGCTGGTGTGGGACGGCTCCGCGCCGACCGCGGGCGAGGCGCGGCAACTGCTCGGCGAGACGGGCTCGGACGCGCACCGCGCGTCCGGCACCTGGGCCACGCTCGTCAGGGCGGCGCTCGACAGCCCGGCCGGTGACCCGGACGCCCCGGCCCTCGCGCACGATCTGCTGCGCTGCTTCCCCGACACACTGGAGCCGCGGGTACGCGGTGCGCTGCTGCTCCTCGACTTCGTCGGCGGTCTGGGTTCCGGCCGGGCCGAACCGCCGTGGTCGGAGCGGGCGTTGTCCCTGCTGCGCGACGCCGAGCCGGTGGAACCGACCCTGCGGGCCCGGGTGTTCGAGACCCTGGGGCGTCAACTGCTCTCGGAGGACCGGCCGGAGGGCGAGCTGTACACGCTGATCCACTGCGGCGAGCCCGCTCTCCTCACGGCGTACGCGACGGCGGCCCAGGAGCCCGGCGTACCCGACCGGCTGCGCACCTCCCCCGCGTACGCCGCCCACTGCTTCGTCGCGTGGAGCTCGCTCCCCGGCGCGAGCGCCGAGTGGGACCGGACCCGTATCCCACTCCTCGACAAGGTCCTGCGGCCGGTGGTGCGCGCGTTGCCCGACGCGGACGTCGCCGCCGTCGAACGGCGCCTGGAACAGGTGGGGGCCCACCGCGCCGAGGAGTTCCGCGCCTGGAACCGGCCGACGGGCGCGCTCGGCCGACTGGGCCGGCGCTTGGGCACCCTCGGCCGGCAGCGCTGAGCCGTGGCCGAGCTTCCCCTCGGGCCCGAGGCGTTTGCGGCCTGCGACCGGATGTCCGCTCTTTGCTCGCCGCTCACATCCGTGACGCCTCAGAGCGCGGAGTCAGCTGTGGGCGTCCGGGGAGACGGGCCGGGAACCGGTGGCAGCTCAGCTCCCCTCGCTTCTCCCCATGCCGCAAATTAATCTGCCGTGTTTTCGGATCCGCGGCTATCGATCACTTGCACGGAAAGGATCCATCCAAGGAATCGGTACTTACCTACGCAGGGCCGGAGGGCGCGAGTGCCGGGGGACGGGCGCGAGTCCCACAACGAGTTGAGCGGCACCGTACACGGCCCAGCCATACAGGCGGGTGTCGTTCACGGCGATATCCACATCAATTCGGGGAGAAGCTCTGCCGACCGGACACCCTGGCAGCTTCCCCCGCTCGTGCGGGTGATCGACCGGTCAACCGAGCTCACGGCGTTGGAACGCCATCGTGCCCGCGCCGCGGGGGAGGGGCGGTCGGCACTGGCCGCGATGAGCGGACTGGGCGGGGTGGGCAAGACCACTCTCGCGCTCAGGTGGCTGCATACTCTGCGCCTCCAGTTTCCGGGCGGCCAACTCCACGCGGACCTCGGGGCTCAGTCGCCCGACGGACCGGCGCACCCGGGAGAGATACTCGCGCGCTTCCTGCGGGCCTTGGGGGTCCCCCCGCAGCAGATCCCCGCGCCACTCGCCGAGCGGGCTTCGCTGTACAGATCGTTGACGGCGAACCAACGCCTGGTGGTACTGCTCGATGACGCCGCAACGGCGGCCCAGGTCCGGCCATTGCTGCCTGCGGGCGGCAACGTCACCGCTGTGACCAGCCGCAGACGGCTGACGGGGCTGACAGTCGACGGGGGTTATCCCGTCCACCTGGAACCGCTCGCCCCCGAGGCCGCGGTCGAACTGCTCTCGGACACTCTTTCGGACAGGCGGGTGACCGAGCAGCCTGAAGACGCGCGCACATTGGTCGAACTGTGTGCCGGGCTCCCGTTGGCCGTTCGTGTCGCCGGTGCGCGGCTCGCGGCGCGCCCCGGACGGAGTATCAGCACGATGGTCCGCGCGCTCACCAAGGAGCATCGGCGACTGGAGGCACTCGCCATCGACGGCGACCACAACGTCGGAGCGGCGCTGGATCTGTCGTATCAGGCGCTTTCTCCCGCCGCCGCCCGGCTCTACCGATTGCTTGGGCTGCACTTCGGTCCGGAGTTCGACACCTCGGTGGCCTCGGCGTTGCTCACCGCGGAGGATGATGCGACGGAGTCGCTGGAAGCCCTCCACGATGCGAGCCTGCTCGTCGATGCCGCAGGCGATCGTCATCGCTTTCACGATCTCGTACGACTGCACGCCACCGCAAAGGCGGGAGAGGACGAATCGCCGCAGGAGCGCGTACGGGCGATGCGCCGTATCGCCGATCACTACCTCGCGAGCGCCACGCGTGCCGAGGAGATCGTCGATCCCCAGCACCGGACCATGGCCCGGGACTACGGGGCCGGCTCCGTGGTCGTCGCGGATGTCGGCTCCAGCTCCGAAGCTGCTCTGGACTGGCTCGAACGTGAGCTGCCCAATCTGATGGCGGTCATTCGCCAGGCCCGTTCCGCCGGATTCCCGACCGTCTGCTGGCAACTGGCCGATGCCTTGTGGCCGCTTTTTCTGCGGCGGAAGTTCTACGACGACTGGTGCGCCGCGCATCGGGAGGGACTGGCAGCGGCACGGGACTTGGGGGACTCGGCAGCCGAATGCCGGATGCTCACCTCCGGCGGAGTGGGGAAACTCGGTTCCGGCAACCCTGGCGACGCTCTGGGGATGTTCGAGCGGGCCGCACAACTCTTTCTGGAACAGGGGGACCGACTCGGTCATGCCCGCACGCTCAACTACTGCGGACTCGCCCTCCATCGGCTCGGGCGTCCGGACGAGGCCGTGGAACTCTTTCTGCGCGCCGCCACGGAGCTGCCCCTGCACGGCGACAAGCGGGCCGGCGGGCTGGCCATGCTCAACCTCGCCGATGTCACGCTCGCCACAGGACAGGCCGAGGAGGCGATCCGCCAGGCCGGTACCGCCCACACCACGCTTCGAGGAGAGGGCGACACGTACAACGTCGCCCGGGCGGCCATACTCCTGGGCCGCGGGTATCTCGCTCTCAACCGACTCGACCGGGCGGGAGAGCTGCTGTCCTCGGCGCTGGCGACGCTGCGGGGCATGGCGGCGAACTACGAAATGGCCCGCGCCCTCGGGAGCCTCGCCGAGCTCTCCGAGCGACGCGGGCAGACGCGCCTCGCCCGGAAACGCTACCGGGAGGCGCTGGACCTCTACTTCTCCGTGGGCCGTTCGCGATCGGACGAAGCCGAGGCAACGCGGTACCACCTCAGCCAGTTGGAGCGCGGCGAGTCCGATGCCTGAGCCCGCGGAAGGCATGCCACGACGGAATCCAGAGCTGTAGGAGGAAGGCCGGCCACCAGACAGGAGTGAGCCAGCGAGGCGAGGAATTCCCACGCTCCTTCCGGCTGCCCCGGTCCACCTGCCTCGATCTCAAGTACCCGGCCGTCCGGAACGAGCCCGATCCAGCAGCGAAGACCGTGATGCACCGCAACGACCAGGGCGCCCGGACAAGCCTCGGCCAGTTGGGCGGCCTCCCGCGCTCCCGTACCGTGCGCGATCAGCACGTCCCCGAACACAGGCCACCTTCCCGGTGCGGAGAGCCGGACCCTGACGTGCTCGTCCACGGAAAGAGCCCCGGAAGCCCGGTTCACCAGCACGGTCCGAACCCTGTGTGCCGGGCCGCGGACTCCTGTGGCCACGCGCACCGCGCACTGGGACACGACAGCGAGAATCCTCATCGTGGCATCGCCCTGCCAGGCTCGTCGTACCGCACCACCACCGGAAGACGCGCAGGTTCTGTGGTCGTCCGTGCGGCGGGGGCTCGCAGACGGAGCTTCCGGTAGAGCAACGCACGCATCCTGCGCGCGAACCGGCCGGGCTCCGAGGTGATCCGGGCCGCGACGCGCTCGTACCTGTGCGTACGACGGATCACGGAACTCCGTTTGAGCTGAGGGCACACCGGACGGTCTCCGTGCAGTCGTGGTGCGAAGGACATGAGTTCGGCCATCGGCGAGCTCGAGTCCACGTCCGCGTCGGGGCGGCCCGCCATCAGCACCGGCGCACTCGTCATCGCACCGTAGAGCGAGACCGATCCGTGATCGCCCACTATCCGGTCTGCGGCGACAACCGTTCCGGCCCAGTCTCCGCGCGGGCTGACCACGATCAGGCCCGAGCGCACCAGCTCTGCGAGCCAGGTCCGAACCTGCCAGTCCCCATGCGCGTTCCAGACATGGGGATGGAGGAGCACGGCAATCCGGTACTCGTCTCCGGGCAGTTCGGTGACCAGCCGTTGCAGCGTGTCCCACCCCTGTCCCAGAAGTGAGTCGGGCCCCCAGGTGGAACAGGCGAGGACGAGTTTCTGCCGGGCCCCGATCCCCAATGCCTGCCGGTACAACGCCCTGAAGGCCAGGCTCGCGGCGACGCGGTCGAAGCACGGGTCGCCCACTACTTCTGCTGCCGGCAAAGCCTCAGGACACTCGCGGCCGAGCCTCGCCAGCTCTTCGTGATGGGCCAACACGATCGCCTCGGGCACCACCGCGCCGTCCCGCACCAGCCGCTGTCTGCTGAGGCCGTGGACGCTTCGGTGGATCACCGGCCGGCCACGCTGTGCGAACGCGGTGATCTTGTTGTGCCCGGCGCCGTGTGGAATGACGACGACGGGCGCTTGCAGGTCATGGAGGCTGCCATGGCCGGCGGCCAGAGCGAGGTCGAAACTCGTCTGTACCGCCTGACTCCAGGGCAGCACGAGGCCGCCCAGCCGGTCGAGGAACTCACTCACCCCATGACTGAACACGTCGGGCGCCTGGGTGAAGATGGTTTGCACCCTGATGTCGCCTTCCAGCAGGCGTATCGCGTCGAGTAATCGCTGGCCCGCGATCACGGTGTGCACCACGACGAGGACTCTTCTGCGGGTCCGGCGAGTGGCCCAGCGTTCGACATCCAGACGCACCGGCACATGCCTCCCATACGGCTCCGGCATTGTCACGCTCATCGTTGAATTCCCCCCGGTTCTTCCTTCATGGCTTCGCGGCCGCGACCTTTCACAGCCGATGCAAGGGGGATGCCCGGGAAGCTGGATGGCGCACTTGCAGGAACCCTGCACTCCGCTGGGACGGCGAAGTTGTCACCCCACCGGGGACAGCGAAAGCAATTACGCCTGTGCGCCTGCCGCGCTTCAGTGCGCCTCCGTCTCCGCCCTGACTCCACACATCGGCCATAGAACAGTGGTGCGGGTCACACAGATGACGTTGCCGAAGACCGTGGGAAGAGGCACACCCGTCGGGGGTGATGGTGGATCTTCTTGCTCTGGGACCTCTCGAACTCTGGCATGACCAGCAACAGTACGGTCTGGGATCGCCCAAGGAGCGCCGCGTGTTGGCCGTACTGCTCCACGCTCGTGGTGAGCCGGTCACGAGGGACACACTGATGGACCGGGTGTGGGACGGCGAATTGCCTCCGACAGCCGTGGGCACACTGCACAGTTACCTCTCCCGGCTGAGGGGACGGCTGCGCCGAGCGTCCGGCGACGACAGGGTACGGGTGCATCGGCCTTCCCCTCGGCTGTACCAACTGCAGGCGGATCCGGAGGACATCGACCTGCTGCGCTTCCAGCGGCTGCGTTCGGACGCGGTGGCTGCGGCTGCCCGGGGCGATCACCAGCTGGCCATCGGGCTGTTGCGGACCGCCGAAGCTCTCTGGCGAAGCGAGCCATTGAGCGAGTTCACCGAAAGCTCCTGGGCGCATGCGGCACGTTCCCGGCTGATCGAGGACCACCGCCGGGTACGCGAGGAGCGGATCGGGCTGGAAATGACCTTGGGTCGCCACGCCGATCTTGTGGGCGAACTTCAGGAACTCGCGTCACAGAATCCTTTCGCTCAACAGGTGATCAGTTCCTTGATGCTTGCCCTCTACCGCTCAGGACGTCACGAGGAAGCGCTTGCCGTCTATCGAAGAGCACGCAGGCGATTACACGACAGCCTTGGCATCGAGCCGACGGGAGAACTTCAGCGGCTTCACCTCCGTATGCTCGAACAGGATCGTGACCTCTTGCGGACGGAGACGTACTCCACCCATCCGGCCCCGCTTTCCGAGCCGAGCAACTGCCTGCCGCGCGACATCCCGGATTTCACCGGGCGGGTCGGCGAACTGCGTATCCTGCTCACCGGTTCCACCGCCGAGGCAGGCGGGGCCACCGCTCTGCCGGTCACCGTGATCCACGGAATGCCCGGCATCGGGAAGACCGCCCTGGCCATACACGCTGCTCACCAGTTGTCCACAACCTATCCGGACTCCCAGTTCTACGTGGATATGCGAGGCTACAGCGGTCAACAGCCGCTCGATCCCGCCGAGGCCCTGGCCACCTTGCTGCATACGGCTGGATGGCCTGGTGAGCTGCCGGCCATGCTGGACGAACGCGCGGCCAGATGGCGCGAGTGGACCGCTCGGCGTCGTGTGCTTGTGGTCCTCGACAACGTGAGAGACGCCGCTCAGGTCAGACCCTTACTGCCGGGGTCCCCAACCTGCTGTGTCCTCGTGACCGCTCGGAGCCGATTGGCCGGCCTGGACGGAGCCGCGTCCCTGTTCGTGGACTCCTTGTCAAGGGAGGAGACAGCGGTTCTCTTCACCCGAATCGTCGGCGCGTCGAGAGTGTCCGCCGAGCCGCGGAACCTGCAGCGAATCGTGAACGCGTCTGCGTGCCATCCCTTGGCCTGTCAGGTCCTGGCGAGCCGCTTCCGCCATCGGGACTCATGGGACCTGCGACATCTCCTCGACCGACTGGAGCACACAACCAGCCCTCTCCAGGAGTTCGACGCACGAATCAGCGCGGTGTTCCAGTTCTCCTACAGGGAACTCAACACCTCCACGCGAGAGCTGTTCCGCCTCCTCGCTCTGCACACCGGATCCGACATCACCCTCGATGCAGCCGCCGCGCTGGTCGGCCCGGACCTCGGGAGAGAGACCGGGCTGTTGGAGCGATGCGTCGAGGAACTGCTCGACGCCAGCCTCCTGGAGGAGCCGGTCCATGGACGCTACCAACTGCACGATCTCACCCGGGCCTACGCCCTGCGGGTCTGCTTCCGCACAGAGTCGGAAACGGTCCGCCATGCCGCGGCCGACCGTCTCATCGCCCACTACATCACCACCGCATACCGGGCCGACCGGCTGGCCCATCCCCATCGCCGGGTGCTACCCCTGCCCCCTCTCCCGGACCCTGAGGTGCTCCACACACCGATGTTCTCCGACGCGGACGGGGCATCGGTGTGGCTGACCGTGGAACGCGCCAATCTCGTCGCGGTCGCCCGCACGGCCGGCGCCGAACACCCCGAGTTCGCGGCTCTGTTCCCGCACATCCTGGCGAGATGCCTCAAGCGGTGGGGCGCGTGGGACATCGCGGCAGAGCTGTTCGACGCGGCGGTACCGGCCCTGCGTTCGTCCGGCGACCGCTGCCTGCTCGCCCGGACTCTCACGGACCACGCGGATCTGCTGGCACAGCGCAACCACGGTAAGGCCCTGCGGCACGCGACCGAAGCTCTTTCGATCTACTCGGACCTGCACGACGCGCACGGACGTGCCGACGCCCTTTTCCAGTCCGGCCGTGCCCACCTCGCCGCAGGCCACGGCGACACCGCGCTGCATGTCCTGGAACAGGCCCTGAAGCTGTACCGCGAGGTCGACAACCGTGCCGGAGAGGCCAACTGCCTCAATGTCGAGGGAGCCGTCCTATACTACGCGGGGCGATACGACGAAGCTCTCAACAAGGTCCAGCTGACGGAGGCGATCTACGAGAAGTTGCCCGATCCGCACGGGCTGGCACAGGCTCTGAACAACCGCGGCGAGATCCGCTTCCTCCAGGGACGGTACACCGAGGCCCGTGACTGTTACGAACGGTCACTGGTCCTGATGCGACAGCACGGCGGGCGAGTCGACTTGGCGATTCTCTCGACCAACCTCGGCGCCGTGCACCAAGCCGTCGGGCAAGGCGATCAGGCACTCGCCCATTTCGAGCGAGCGCTCGCCGCCCATCGGGCCAGCGGCGACGCCCTGGGCGAGGCCGACGTGCTGATCAGCATGGGGACCGCCTACGCCGACTCAGGGCGCCGGGGCGAAGCCCTGTTGTATCTCACCATGGCAGAACAGGTTGCCACCAGCATCGACAATCCGTACGAGAGAATGCGCGCGTTGATCGGCGCGGCGGATGTCCAGCGTGAATCGGGGCGGCTCGACACCGCGGCCAAGGGCTACGAGCAGGCTCTTGAGGTGGCCGGTCGCATCAACTTCCCCATGGGCGCAGCCCACGCGCTCGCGGGACTCGCCCGAACCACTTCTCTGTCCCGTCGCCCCGCCGAGGGGATCACCGAGGAGTACGGCGAACAAGCCGTCGCTCTCTATCGCAGCCTGGGTGCCACAGCGGAGGCGGAGGGACTTCTCCAGTTCCTGACGAGACCCAGATCGACCGGCTCCTGAGCCCCCTCCCAGGAGCCGGCACTTCCATCCCGGCCGTGATCAGCCGAGAACACCGCTACTGATGGTCCGCGACGGGATCACCACATCCAGCGGAGCACAACCGGCACCGCGTAGGCGACGGCCATGACGTGGACGGTAGCGACGTACAGCTTGTACAACTTCACTTCACTCCTTGCAGCTCGCACTTCGACAAGGCCAGCGCCCAAGATCACGCCGGCACGCGCAAAAGCTACTGGTGTGATGACCCGACCGGAACAGGTTCGCCCGCATGTCCTGGGAATTCCTTGGTCATCGCCGCCGCGGCCACGGCCGGGACACGAATCCAGCCCGCCAGGGTTCCGCCCAAGGAGCCGCGCCGCCGGTTGTCCGTCAACTGCGACCGACGCCGCCGAGCACAGCGAGATGTCGTCGGCGCGCACGCCGCGGACGTGACTGCCGACACAGTGTCAAGGCCGCGGCCTCACGTCAGTCCTCGGTCGGCGCCAGCCGCAGCGAGATGCTGTTGATGCAGTACCGCTGGTCCGTCGGGGTCGGGTAGCCCTCTCCCTCGAAGACATGGCCCAGGTGCGACCCGCAGCGCGCGCAGCGGACCTCGACGCGGACCATGCCGTGCGAGCGGTCCTCGACCAGTTCGACGGCGTCGCTGTCCTTCGGGTCGTAGAAGGACGGCCAGCCGCAGTGCGACTCGAACTTCGTGTCGGAGCGGAAGAGGTCGGCGCCGCAGGCGCGGCAGGAGTAGACCCCGGTCGTCTTCGTGTCCGTGTACTCACCGACGAAGGCGGGCTCCGTGCCGGCCTCGCGGAGCACCTTGTACTCCGCGGGTGACAGCTCCGCGCGCCACTGCTCCTCCGGCTTGTCGATCTCGTACGCCATCGCTCGTGCCTCTCTGCGTCGGACAGGGTCGGTCGGGTGGATCAGCCGGCCAGGCGGGCCAGGATCCGCGGGCCGAGGTCCGTGACGTCGCCCGCGCCCATGGTGAGAACGAGATCACCGGGGCCCGCCATTCCCGCCACCGCGTCCGCCACCGCGTCCTTGTCGTGGACGGCCGTGACCGTGGCGCCCGCGGCCCCGGCCGCCTGGACGATCAGGTCGCTGGTGACGCCGGGGACCGGGTCCTCGCGGGCCGGGTAGATGTCGAGGACGAGCGACGCGTCCGCGAGCGCGAGCGCCTGTCCCATCTCCGTGGCGAGCTCCTGCGTACGGGAGAACAGGTGCGGCTGGAAGACGACCAGCAGCCGGGAGCCGGGGGCCGCCGAGCCGCGCATCGCCTCCAGGTCGGCCGTCATCTCCGTGGGGTGGTGCGCGTACGAGTCGATGACCTGGACGCCCGCCGCCTCGCCCTTCAGCTGGAGGCGGCGCTTGACACCGGTGTACGCGCCGAGCGCCGAGGCGAGGTTGTGCGCCGGGATGCCGAGGGCGACGCCCGCCGCGAGGGCCGCGACCGCGTTGAGGGCGTAGTGCCGGCCGGGCACCGAGACCGTGAAGGTGAGCAGACGGCCGGCGAGCAGGACCGTGACCTCGCTGGTCAGCCCGCGTGCGGTGATCTTGTGGACCCGTACGTCGGCATCCTCGGCCACGCCGTACGTGACGATCTTCACCGGGGCCGCGTCGGCCGGGCCTGCCAGGTCGCGCACGCGCGCGGTCAGCTCGACGGCGCCCTGCTGGTCCGCGGAGATCACCAGGGTGCCGCCCGGGACGATCTTGCCGGCGAAGATCTCGAAGGACTCGTAGATCTCCTCCATCGAGGCGTAGTTGGCATGGTGGTCCAGCTCGACGTTGAGGACGATCGCGACCTCGGGGTCGTACTTCTGGAAGCTGCGGTCGCTCTCGTCCGCCTCCGCGACGAAAATCTCCCCGCCGCCATGCCGGGCGTTGGTGCCGGGGCCCGCGAGGTCGCCGCCGATCGCGTACGACGGGTCGAGGCCCAGCTCGGTGAGGGCGACGGCCAGCATGGAGGTGGTGGTCGTCTTGCCGTGGGTGCCCGCGACGGCGATCGGCCGCAGGCCGCCGCCCATCAGCGAGGCCAGCGCGTCGGAGCGGTGCACCACGGGCACGGAGAGTTCCGCCGCGCGCGCCAGCTCCGGGTTGTCGGCCCGGATCGCGCTGGAGACGACCACACACGAGGCGTCGTCCGCGAGGTGGGCCGCGGCGTGGCCGATGTGCACGGTGGCCCCCAGCGCGCGCAGCGCCTCGGCGGTCTCCGACTCCTTCGCGTCGCTGCCCGCGACCTTCGCGCCGCGCTGGGCGAGGATCTTCGCGATGCCCGACATCCCGGCGCCGCCGATACCGATGAAGTGCGGCCGTTCCATGGCGACGGGGATACCGGTAGCGGATGCCATAGGTGTTTCTCCAAGGTGCGAGCGGGGTGCCGGGCAGCACGGACCGGGCATGACGGTGAGTGTCGGCCCAGCCTATTCGCTGTGGGCGAAGAGCTTGAGCACCGGTACGCCGACCTTGTGCCGCGCCCGCGACGCCCAGTCCCGGTGGAAGAACTCCTCCACGTAGTGCGGCTCGGTGAGCACGATCACCTCGTCGGCCGCCGACTCCTCCACGACGGACTTGAGCAGGTCGAGCGGATGGTCCTCGACGACCTGCCCGACCGCCTCGGAGCCGGCCCCGCGCAGCGCCCTCAGCGAGTGTTCGAGTGCCAGTTCGGCCGGCTGTCTGGCCGCCGTGCCCTCCGGCAGGTCGCCCTCGCGCGTGGCGTCCCTGAGCTCGCCGAGCGCGACGTCGTCGATGGCGCGCAGCAGGACGTCCGCCTGGTCGCCACGGGGTTGCATGAGCAGCACGAAGGAGACCCCCTCGTCGCCGTGGAGGGTGGTCACGAACTCCACGTCCTCCGGCGTCAGGGGCTTCTCGATCATCAATACGCTTGTGAACACGACAGGCGCCCTTCTGTTCCACTGAGCCAATTGAGCCGACTGAGCCACTTGGTGCACGGGTCCTCGGGGCCCGCTGCGGAAACCATCCTTCCCCGTGCCCACACGGGGTCTTGAGAGTAAGTCTGCCCACCGGACGCTAACCGGAACGGTTAATTCCGCTCATTGTCGGGCGCGGCGGTACCGAGTGAAGAGGAACCCGTCCTGCTCCAGCAGGGACGCCAGTGCGAATCGTTCGGGTACGGCGACGCCGGGGCCGCCCGCGATGCGCTGCGCGCCCCCGGCGGTGAGCGTCGGCGAGAGCGTCAGGCACAGCTCGTCCAGGACGTCCGCCGCCACGAACTGGCCCAGCAGCCGCGGGCCGCCCTCGGTGAGCAGCCGGACGAGCCCGCGGTCAGCCAGGGCCCGCACGGCCCGGGCCGGGTCGACGCCGGCGCCGTCCCCCGCGACGATCACCACCGCGCCGGCCTTCTCGGCGGCGCGCACCCGGTCGGGCGGCGCGGCGGCGCCGGTCAGGACGAGCGTGGGGACGCTGGGCGCGGTGAACAGCGGCGCCGCGAGGTCCAGGTCCAGGCCCGCGGTGACGACGGCGATCGCCGGCGCGGGCCGCTGGCCGGCCGCGGCGCGCCGCGCGGCGAACGCCTCCCGGGCGCGGGCCGGCCGGTAGCCCTCCCGCCGAACCGTTTCCGCCCCCACGACCACCGCGTCGGCGAGGCCGCGCAGCACCCCGAAGATCCGCATGTCGGCGTCGGAGGAGATCGCGTGGGACAGACCGTCGTGCTGGGCGGCGCCGTCCAGGGTGGAGACCATGTTGGCGCGCAGCCACGCGCGGCAACCCGCCGGAGCCTCGCCCGGCGAGGTCCCGGCCTCGCCCGCACGCATCGGAGCCCCGCCCGCCGGAGCCTCGCCCGCCGGAGCCCCGCCGGGCGCGTACTCCGGGTAACCGTACGCCTCCGCCAGCTCGTCGAGCGTCCATTCCCGGTCGGCCCCGTCGGCGCCGACCGCGAGGTCAGCGGGGGTGCCGGGCGTTGTCTGATCGGTCACAGGGAACAGCCGTCGCATGTCCAGCAGTCTGGCACGGAGCATAGAGTGAGGGGTTGTGTCGTCCTCCACCACCGCCTCCGGTCCCGCCTCGACAGCCGAGGCGACCCCCCTCTCGCTCTGCGCCCGTGAGCCGCGCGTTCCCGCCGACCGGCTGGTCGCGGAGATGGTGCCGCCGCCGCGCTTCGACTCCGTACGTTTCGACACGTACGTACCCGACCCGAACCAGCCCAGCCAGACCGAGGCGGTCACCGTCCTGGACGCCTTCGCCGCCGGGCTCGGCGGCGCGCACCCGGCGGGCGGCCCCGGCGGCTCCGGATCCACCCGGCGCCGCTGGTTCGCGCGGAAGCCGCCGGCGCCCACGGGGCCGCGCGGGGTCTATCTGGACGGCGGGTACGGCGTCGGCAAGACACATCTGCTGGCGTCGCTGTGGCACGCCACCCCGGCCGCGCCCGAGCAGAAGGCGTTCGGCACGTTCGTGGAGCTGACGAACCTCGTCGGCGCGCTGGGGTTCCAGCAGACCGTGGAGACCCTCGGCGGCCACCGGCTCCTCTGCATCGACGAGTTCGAACTGGACGACCCGGGCGACACCGTCCTCGTCTCCAGCCTGCTCGGCCGGCTGGTCGACCGCGGCGTGGCGCTGGCCGCGACGTCGAACACCCTGCCGGGCAAGCTCGGTGAGGGCCGCTTCGCCGCCGCCGACTTCCTCCGGGAGATCCAGGGGCTCTCCGCCCAGTTCCGGCCGCTGCGCATCGACGGCGAGGACTACCGCCACCGGGGGCTGCCGGAGGCGCCCGCCCCGTACTCCGACGAGGCCGTGACCCGGACCGCGTACGCCACCGAGGGCGCCAGCCTGGACGACTTCCCCGGGCTGCTCGACCATCTCGCCTCGGTCCACCCGAGCCGTTACGGGGCGCTGACGGAGGGGGTGCGGGCCGTCTGTCTCACCGATGTCGTCCCGGTGCCCGACCAGTCGACGGCGCTGCGGCTCGTGGTCCTCGCGGACCGGCTGTACGACCGGGAGGTGCCGGTGCTCGCCTCCGGGGTGCCGTTCGACCGGCTGTTCAGTGACGAGATGCTGAACGGCGGTTACCGGAAGAAGTACTTCCGGGCGATCTCCCGTCTCACCGCGCTGGCGAGGGACGCGAAGGGGCTGGTCACCCTTTAGGTTCCAGTAGGTTGGGGGCTTGTGCACCACGCTTCGGGCGCGTGCCGGGGCGGTCGCCCTCCCGTGGTCGCCCCGGACCGTCATCGGTCAGTTGATCACCGGAAGGAACCATCATGGCTACTGTTCGCACCGCTCACACGGTCTGGGAAGGCGAACTGATCAAGGGGTCGGGCACCGTCACCTTCGACTCCTCCGGCATCGGTGAACAGGCCGTCTCCTGGCCCTCGCGCGCCGAAAAGGCCAATGGGAAGACCAGCCCCGAAGAGCTGATCGCGGCGGCTCATTCGAGCTGCTTCTCCATGGCCCTGTCGCACGGCCTCACCGGCGCGGGCACCCCGCCCACCAAGCTGACCACCAAGGCCGACGTCACGTTCCAGCCGGGTGAGGGCATCACCGGCATCCACCTCACCGTGGAGGGCGAGGTCCCCGGTCTGGACGCGGAGGCCTTCCAGGCCGCGGCCGCCGACGCCAAGGCGAACTGCCCGGTCAGCCAGGCTCTGACCGGTACGACCATCACGCTGAGCGCCACCCTCGTCTGACCCGCGACACCAGAGGCTCCCCGTGACCCGCATGGTTCACGTGTCCCACAGGCACGTGATACACACATGCGGGTCACGTCTCCTGTCCGCCAGCAGGGAGTTGCCTCATGTCCGCAACACGACGTCAGATCCTCGCCCGCAGCGGTGCGACCGCCGCGGGCATCGCCTTCGCCGGAGCCGTATCGGAGCTGTTCGCCGGTACCGCCGCCGCGCAGACGACGGGCCGCAGTGGTTACGGCCCCCTCGTCACCGACCCGGACGGTCTGCTCGATCTGCCGAAGGGGTTCCGCTACAAGGTCCTCTCCCGGGAGGGCGATCCGCTCCGCTCGGGCGAGGGCAAGGTGCCCAGCAACCACGACGGAATGGCCGCCTTCGCGGGCCGGCGCGGGCGGGTCCACCTCGTACGCAACCACGAGAACCGCGTCACGGCCCCGATCGGCGTACCGGTCGTCGAGGGCATCACATACGACCCGATGGGCAAGGGCGGCTGTACGGCGCTCGAACTCGACGGGCGCAACAACGTCCTCGGCGAACAGGTCGCCATCGCCGGTACCGCCGTCAACTGCGCGGGCGGGCCCACCCCGTGGGGCACCTGGCTGACCTGCGAGGAGACCGAGGACAGAGCGGGCACCAACGGCTACACCAAGGACCACGGCTTCATCTTCGAGGTCGACGGCGCCGACCCGCGCCGTACCGGAGCCGTACCGCTGACCGCCATGGGCCGCTTCCAGCACGAGGCGGTCGCCGTCGACCCCGGAACCGGCATCGTGTACGAGACGGAGGACGCGTTCGACAAGCCGTTCGGGCTCTTCTACCGCTTCCTGCCCGAGAAGCCGCGCGGCGGTGTCGGGTCGCTGCGCGCGGGCGGCGCGCTGGAGGCGATGCGGGTGCCCGGGGTGCCGGACCTGTCGACGGTCATGGAGACCGGCGCCACCTTCGACCGCGTCGAGTGGGTCCCCGTACCGGACCCGCTGGCCCGGGAGACCCCGATCCGCTTCCAGGACTTCGGCGCGGGGGGCATCACCCACGCGCAGAAGCTGGAGGGCTGCTACTGGGGCGACCGGGCGGTCTACTTCGTGTCCAGCTTCGCGCACAGCTCGGAGGGCTCGGCGGGCGACCACTTCGGGCAGGTGTGGAAGTACGAGCCGCACCGGCGCCGGCTCACGCTGGTGATCGTCTTCGGCCCTGACACGGACATCCAGTTGCCCGGCGAGTCCCCCGACAACATCTGCCTGGCGCCGAGCGGCGGTCTCATGGTCTGCGAGGACGGCGGCGGCGCGCAGTACGTCTTCGGCGTGACCCGGCGCGGCGAGGTGTACACGATGGCCCGGGGAGCCAACAACGTGGGCACCCCGGAGGACCCGGAGTGGGGCGAGTTCGCCGGGGTGACGTTCTCGCCGGACGGCGCCACGATGTACGTGAACTGCTACCGGCCGGGGACGACGTTCGCGGTGACGGGCCCCTGGCGCTGACGCCCTCCCGGCGCGCCCGGCGACCCCGCCCGGGGTCGCTGGGCGCGCCGATCCGTCGCATCCTCTGATCAGGGCGACCGGTGCGGGGCCGGCGGACGGAAGGGGCGCGTCGTGGCCGTGAAGGACAAGAGGGCCGGGAAGGGCCGGACGGACGGCACCGACGGCAGTCCGAAGAAGCAAGGGAAGCCAGGTAAGCAGGGGAAGCCGGGGAAGCCGGGCCGGTCGGAGAAGCGGCCGGAACCGGCGCCCCGCCTCCGTGAGCTGCTGCGCGTCCCGGAGGGCGGCGCCGTCGACCTCGCCGCGTACGACACACGGGCGACCCCCGGCGGTCCGCCGGACAAGGCCGCGGCACAGGCGGCCATGAGCGCCCTCGCCGGACGTCTGGCCGGGCTCCAGGAACGCCTGTACGCGTCCTCCACCGCGGGCGACCGGCGCCGACTGCTGCTGGTCCTCCAGGGCATGGACACCAGCGGCAAGGGCGGCACCGTCAAACAGGTGATCGGACTGTTCAACCCGTCGGGCTGCCGGATCAGGGCGTTCAGGACGCCGACGGCGGAGGAGCGCGGCCACCCGTTCCTCTGGCGGATCCGGCGGGCGCTCCCCCTGCCGGGCGAGATCGGCATCTTCGACCGTTCGCACTACGAGGACGTCCTGATCGCCCGCGTCCGCGGGCTGGCCTCCGGGCGGACCCTCGGCGCCCGCTACGGGCAGATCAACCGCTTCGAGCGGGGGCTGGCCGACGACGGGGTGACGCTCGTGAAGGTCTTCCTCCACATCGGGTACGAGGAGCAGCGCGACCGGCTGCTGGCCCGGCTCGACAACCCGGACAAGCACTGGAAGTTCCAGCCGTCCGACATAGCGGACCGCGCGCTGTGGCCCGCCTACCAGGAGGCGTACGAACTGGCGCTGCGGCGCTGCTCCACGGAGGCCGCGCCGTGGTTCCTCGTCCCGTCGGACCGCAAGTGGTACCGCAACTGGGCGATCAGTACGCTGCTGCTCGAACACCTGGACGCGCTGGACCCGGTGTATCCGCCGGGCGGCTTCGATGTCGAGGAGAGCCGCAGGCTGCTGCTGGCCACGGAGCCACCGGGCTGAGCCCGGGCCGGGTTCTGGACGGGCGGGTGTCCTGGCCGGCTGCTGTCCTGGCCGGGCCGACGTCCTGGCCGGGCCGGCGTTGCGCGCCGCGCACCGATTCCAGGTAGATCATCATATATTTTCCGCGTGTGACCAGATATACACACATGCGACCCACTGTCGGTGGGCTCGGGGCGCTCGGCCTGCTCGTCGTCGCCCTGTCCGGGTGCGCCGGCGCCGACCGGGCACCCGCCGGGACCGCCCCCGCCACCGCCACCCCGTCCTCTGCCCGCACCGCGACGTCCGGCCCCGCCGTGGCGAAGGGGCCGCCGACCACGGCGCCGGGGCGCGACGGGCTGACGCCGGTCTTCCAGCGCGGCACCCCCGCCGCCGGCAAGACCGTGGCCCTCACCTTCGACGCCGACATGACGGCGGACCAGGGACCACGGGCCGCGGGCGGCGAGCGCTTCGACAACCCGTCGCTGATCGCCCTGCTGCGCCGGCTCGAAGTACCGGCGACCGTGTTCATGACGGGGCGCTGGGCCGAGGAGTACCCGACCCAGGCCAAGTCGATCGGCACGGACCCGCTCTTCGAGATCGCCAACCACTCGTACAGCCACTACGCCTTCACGGCCGACTGCTACGGACTGCCGGTCATCGGCAAGGAGCGGATGGCCGACGACGTACGGCGGGCGTTCGCGGCGTTCCGCGCGGCGGGGGCGCGCAATGTGGTCCCGTACTTCCGCTTCCCCGGCGGCTGTTACGACAAGGCGTCGCTGCGCGCGCTCGCCCCGGAGAAGGTGACGGCCGTCCAGTGGGACGTCGTCAGCGGTGACGCCTTCGCCACGGACCCGGACGCCGTCGCGGACCAGGTGCTGGCGGAGGTGAAGCCGGGCTCCCTGGTGGTGATGCACTGCACGCGCAGCGCGGCGCCGGTGACGGAGGAGGCGGTGCGGCGGATCGTGCCGGAGCTGCGGGAGCGCGGCTACCGCTTCGTCCGGGTGTCCGAACTGATGGCGCACTGAGCACGCCCCCGGGGGATGGCCCCGGGGAGAAGGGCCCGCGGAGGGCACCGCTCGCGCCCGTCAGCCCGAGCACGCCGTCCGCTGGGCCTCCTGCCACTCGCAGACGGGACAGAGCGTCACACCCCTGACCGTCTCCGGGTGCTCGGTCGGCTTCCGGCACAGCACGCACTCCGCGTACGCGGTCGCTTCTGTTGCTTCCGCCGCTTCCGCAGCTTCTGTTGCTTCCGGGTGCGGCGCCCGCGCCGCGGGCCCGGCCGTCTGCTCGCTCATACGGCCGAGCGTACTCAGTCGTCCGCCGTGTCGTCCCGCAGGGCGCCCAGCACGCACGCCACCGCCGCCGCGGCGCCCGCCACCAGCACCGCGGCCACCAGCGTCAGTCCCGGCGTCCTGACCTCCCCGGTGAGCGAGCCGGTCACCAGGTCGCCGACCGCGTACCGCGCCGGGGAGCCGCTGGTCACCAGCGCCGCGAGCGAGACCAGTACCGTGGCCGCGATCGACCGGCCCCGGGCGCGCAGCAGCGGTCTGTTGCACAGCGCGCCGACCGCCGCGCCGAGCAGCAGGCAGACCACCGCGGCGAGCAGCCCCGCCGTACCCGCGGACACCGTGTCCACCTCGACCGTGAAGTTCGCGTTCTTCGGTTCGCTGATCAGCGTGACGACCAGCGTGCCCACCACAGCCGTCGCGCCCGCGCAGACCACGCCGGCCAGCAGCGCGGCGAGATGGGCACGGCGCGTCCCGGTCACCGCGCCGACGACGGCGCGGGAGGCCGCCGGTTCCTGGGTGACACAGATCCGGACCAGCCAGGCGGTGACGGGCAGCAGCGCCGCCGCCGCGTACCCGAGCGAGTCCAGGACCGGCTGCCCCACCTGCACCCCGACGATCAGGAAGATCCCGTACAGGAGGAGCGGCGGCAGCCAGCGCTGCGAGCGCAGCAGCAGGGCGATCTGATAGCTGAGCAGTGCGGTCATGAGGAGAGGTGCTCCGTCTCCGTGGCGGCGGAGCCGGACACGGCCGGCCGGGCGGACCTGGGTGCGGGGACGGAGCGGCCGGCCGCGTCCGCCGGGGCGGGCCCGTCGGCCTCGCCCACCTCCCTGATGTGCCAGGGCGGGCTGGCGGTGAGCAGCGCGCGCAGCAGGGCGTCGGAGTGCGCCGCGGGCGCCGTGAGCAGGACGGCGCCGTCCTCGGCGCGTACGTCGCAGGCCGGCGCCCCGGGCAGTTCCGCGGGCAGTCCGGCGGGGAGTCCGGCCGCTCCGGCACCGTCGAGCGCGGTGCCCGCCGGTCCCTCGGCCAGGATCCGGACCACCGGGCCGTGCTCCCCGTCCCGGTCCGGGCCGCCCTCGGCCCCGGCCGGGGCCGGGCTCTCGGTACGGGGCACCAGGCCGCCGTCCACGACCCCGTACACCGCGTCCGACTCCCCGGCCAGCCGCCGTGGATCGTGGTCGACGAAGACGACCGTGCCGCCCGCCGCGAGGCGCTCGGCGACCGCCCGGTCCAGTTCCGTACGGGCCGGCGTGTCCAGCCCCGTCCACGCCTCGTCGAGGACCAGCAGCTCGGGCTCGGCCAGCAGCGCCTGCGCGGCGGCCACCTTCTGGCTGGTGCCCTTGGACAGTTCGGCCATCGGCGTACGGGCGTACTCCTCCGCCCCGAACCGCTCCAGCCACTCGACCGCGCAGGCCGCCGCCACACCGCGCCGCAGCCCGTGGATCCGGCCGAGGTGCATCAGGTAACCCGCGGCCGTGAACGGCAGGGCGACGGGGAAGCGCTCGGGGACGTACGCCGTGCGGGGCCGGTCGCGGAGTCGGCCCTCGGTCGGCACGTCGATGCCCGCGATCAGCCTCAGCAGGGTCGATTTTCCGCTGCCGTTCACGCCCTCGACCCGGACCAGGGCGCCCGCGGGGAGATCGAGGTCGATCCCGCGCAGCACCCACGGTCCGCCGAGGCCGTAACGGCGGCCCACACCTTGGAGGTTCATCGGGGCATGATCTCAGCTCGCGTCAGTGCGCGGTGGGCTTCTGCCCAGTCGCCTCGCTCGGCCTGACTATCACGAACCCCTCGCCCTGGAGCATCAGTTGGACGGCCTCGCCCGATCCGCCGCGGATCATCGAGCCCACGGACTGGGAGCGGTGCAGGGATGTGCCGAGCTGCGCGCTCCAGCCGACGACGGCGTCCGTGTCGACATATACGGGTGCCTGCGCCGTGACGGGAATCACGATGGGATCGCCCTCACAGATGACGCCGAGCTTGCCGTATCCGCTGAAGACACTGTTGAAGAGGCCCCCGCCGGTCATCCCGGCGCCCTTCACCGTCTTGATCTCGTAGCCGAGGGTCGGGTCGAAGCAGAGCACGTTGCGGCCGTTGATGGTGAGCGCGTCGCCCTGGTCGATGTCGACGATGAAGCAGTTGGCGGCCTCCTGCGCCAACCACACCTCGCCCTGGCCCTTCACCGCCATGAGCGGCAGCCCCTCGCCGGTGACGGCCCGCTTCAGGAGCCCGCCGAGGCCCTGGCCCTTGCGCTCGAACTGGAGCGAGCCGCGGTAGGCGACCATCGATCCCTGCCGCGCGTACATCTCGCCGTTGACGGCGTACTTGATCGACTTGGCGTTCTGGAGGGTCATTCCGGGGGCAGTGGCCGGCTGTGCCATGTGCTCCGTGGAGAAGAGGTCGCTTTTCATACCGCGCATCGTCGCCCGGACCGGGAGGCTCCGCCAAGAAAGGTTCGGCCAAGAAATCCGCGTGCGGGCAGGCGCCGGGCGGCTGGCAGACTGGGAGCCGTGAGCAGCGACAGCAGCGTGAGCGCCCCGGCCGGGGGCCCCTTCCGTCTTGAACCGACCGCCCGCGACGAGGCCCCGCAGTACGTACTGCCACTGGTGGTCCACATCGAGAAGGCCGCGCCGCCGGCCCGTACCGACGCACTGGAGACGGCGGCCCGCGCGGTCCTCACCCTGCTCTCCGACGAACGGGCCCTGGGCGAGGGCGAGTACGAGGGCGCATGGGCCCGGGCCGTACGGAACTGGGAGGACGCGCGGATCCGCAAGGTGGTGCGGCGGGCGCGCGGCGCGGAGTGGCGGCGCGCCTGCGCGCTGCCCGGGATCACGGTGACGGGCCGCGGCCCGGACCCCGCGCCCCCCGCGGGCGGTGCCGTTCCGTCCGTCGCCGAGGTGCGGGTCTTTCCGCCCGTCCCGCTCGACGGCTGGCCCAAGGAGCTGGCCAGGCTCCAGGTCTCCGGCACCGAGCTGGACGACCCGGCGCCGCCGCCCCCGGCCGACCCGGCGCACCCGGTGCTGTGGCTGAACCCCGGCCTCACCCTGTCGGCGGGCAAGGCCATGGCCCAGGTGGGGCACGGCGCCCAACTCGCCTGGTGGGAGCTGTCGGAGACGGACCGCAAGGCCTGGCGCGCGGCGGGCTTCCCGCTCTCCGTCCGCACCGCGGACGCCGCGCACTGGCGGGAACTCTCCACCGCCGGGCTGCCGGTGGTCCACGACGCGGGCTTCACCGAGATCGCCCCCGGGATGACCGTGGCCGTCGAGGGAGGCCACCGTGCCGGTGATCCGGGGCGCCCGCGGCGCCCGTGACAGGACCGTGTCAGGACCGTGTCAGGATGTGAAAATATTCCGCATGCCCCCTCACTTAATGGGCACACCTTCCTGGCATGAGCGTCACGAATATGCCGGTCTTCATTCCCGGCCTGGAACTCTCCCGCCGTTTCTACACGGAAGCGGTACGCCCCCTGCTGGAAGAGGTCTCCCCGGCGATCCCGCACTCCGCCGCACGCCTGGGCAGCGGCTCCGAAGTGCTCGGCTTCGACACCCCGCGCTCCGCCGACCACGAATGGGGGCCGCGCCTCCAGCTCTTCCTCCGCCACCAGGACGTGTCCCGGCACGGAGGACGCGTCAGACGCCTCCTCTCCGAGCATCTCCCGAAGACCTTCCACGGCTATCCCACCCACTTCGCCCCCACCGGCGACCGTGACATCCGCGTCATGCGGGCCACCGACCGTCCCGTGCACCACCGGGTCGAAGTCACCCACCTCACCGCCTGGTTCCACGACACGCTCGGCTTCTGCCCCTCGTCCCCCATCACCGCGGAGGACTGGCTCGCCACCCCCACCCAGCTGCTCGCCGAAGTCACCGGCGGCGCCGTCTTCCACGACGGGCTCGGCGAACTCGCCCCGTTACGGGCGGCCCTGCGCTGGTACCCGCACGACGTCTGGCTCCATGTCATGGCCGGTCAGTGGCAGCGCATATCCCAGGAGGAGGCCTTCGTCGGCCGCTGCGGCGAAGTCGGCGACGAGCTCGGATCCGCCGTGGTCGCCGCCCGCCTCGTACGCGACCTGATGCGCCTGTGCCTCCTGATGGACCGCCGCTATCCGCCCTACGGCAAGTGGCTCGGCAGCGCCTTCGCCCGCACCTCCCTGGGCCCCCGCCTCACCCCCGACCTCACCGCCGTCCTCGCCGCCACCGACTGGCGCACGCGCGAGCGGCATCTCTCGCACGTGTACGAGTCCGTCGCGGACCACCACAACGAACTGCGCCTGACGGACCGTGTCGACCCCGCCGTCCGTCCCTACCACTCCAGGCCCTTCCAGGTCCTGCGCGCCGACCGCTTCGCCAGGGCCCTCAGCGCCCGCATCACGGACCCGGCCCTGCGCGAGCTGCCGCCGGTCGGCTCCGTGGACCAGTACCTCGACAGCACCGACGTCCTGAGCAGCCCGGAGCTCACCCGCACCGCGAGCCGCACCATGCTCCGGTCCAGGCGGAGTTGACCCGGCCGGCGCCGCTCCCGCGCGGTGGCCGCCGCCCGACCGCCGCCGCGCGGGCGCACCGCCGTTCATCGTTCGCTGCCCAATTGAACGCTCCCTACGCGCCATACGTACTTGTCGATACCGCCAAGCGGGAGGAACGGCCGCGCTCCCCGCGGTTGATTCAGCGGTGTCAGTTTTCGGTACGGGAGGCAGCACATTGTTGCGACGCATCAACGGTTCGGCAATCATCATCGTGGGGCTGGTCGCCACAGTGGCAGCACTGGCCTTCCCCGTGTGGTCGTACGCCGACCGTTCCGGTACAGGGCAGGCCAATATCGCCGCGTCGACCGTCTCCACGCAGTGGGGACCGCTGACGGCCACCGACCGTGACTTCCTGGTCAAGGTCAGGCTCGCGGGGCTCTGGGAGCTGCCCGCCGGGCAGCAGGCCATCGAGCGCGCGCCGACCCAGGCGATCAGGGACACCGGTGACCACCTCGTCGTGGGCCACACCGACCTCGACAAGCGCGCCCGGGACGTGGCGGCGAAGCTCGGCGTGGAGCTGCCGAACCAGCCCAACGAGGCGCAGCAGGGCTGGCTCAGGGAGCTGTCCGCGGCCACGGGTCCGGAGTACGAGCAGAAGTTCGCCAACCTGCTGCGCGACGCCCACGGCAAGGTCTTCGCCCTGATCGCGAAGGTACGGCACGAAACCAGGAACGCCCTGATCCGCCAGCTCGCGAGTGACGCCAACGTCACCGTCCTCGACCACATCACCATGCTGGAGTCCACCGGCAAGGTCGACTTCGACAAGATCGCCGACGAGGCCGCCGGACTCGCCACCGCCAGCCCGACCGGCCCGCCGCCGCCGAACGGCAACCTGCCCCCGGCCTCGACCCCGCTGGAGCCGGGCGCGAACGGGGAGTTGACCTCGAAGCCCTCGCCCGGCGAGCCGGGCACGGTCAACACCGACCGGCCGGACCCGGGCGAGCCGGCAGCGCCGGGTGGGCAGGGCGTGCCGGCCCCCGCCCAGAGCTGATCCACCGCGCTTCCGCCGCCCGGCGGAACGGTGCCTCCTCCTCCGTACGTACGGGAGAGGAGGCACCGTTCCGCGACGGTGAGGGCGGAACCTCAAATGAACCTCTGAACGTCCTCCCTCAAGGATTCACCGAGGCGTTCCCGGGGCCATGACCCCGGCAACCGCGAGCGACATCGCGCACGGAGGAGTCCGCGACAGGGGGAGACCATGAACGAGACACCACGTCTGGGCATCGGTATCGGCTGGCGCCCGGAGATCGCCGGCGCGGTGGAGGAGCTGCCCGGGGTCGACTGGGTCGAGGCCGTCGCGGAGAACCTCTGCTCCGGTCATCTCCCCGAGTCGCTGGTCCGGCTGCGCGAGCGCGGCGTCACCGTCGTCCCGCACGGGGTCTCGCTCGGCCTCGGCGGCGCGGACCGCCCCGACCCGCGGCGGCTGGCGGATCTCGCGGAGCGCGCCGAGGCGCTGGGGTCCCCCCTGGTCACCGAGCACATCGCGTTCGTACGGGCGGGCGGGGAGCGCACCGCGTCCCCCGCGCTCGAAGCGGGCCATCTGCTGCCGGTGCCGCGCACCCGGGACGCGCTGCGCGTGCTCTGCGAGAACGTACGGATCGCCCAGGACGCGCTGCCCGTGCCGCTCGCTGTGGAGAACATCGCCGCCCTGGTCTCCTGGCCGGACGAGGAGATGAGCGAGGGACGCTTCCTCGCCGAGCTGGTCGAACGCACCGGGGTCCGGCTGCTGATCGATGTCGCCAACCTCCACACCAACCACGTGAACCGCGGCGAGGACCCGGCGAGGGCGCTCGACGAACTGCCGGTCGAGGCCATCGCGTACGTCCATGTCGCGGGCGGTATCGAGCGCGACGGCGTCTGGCACGACACGCACGCCCATCCGGTCACCCGGCCCGTGCTCGACGTCCTCGCGGAGCTGCGCTCCCGGGTGGCGCCGCCGGGCGTGCTGCTGGAGCGCGACGACGACTTCCCGCCCGCGGCGGAGCTGGCCGGCGAACTGACGCTGATCCGCGAGACGTTGCGGACCGGGGACCCGGCGCCGGTACGGTCCCCCGCCACCGTACGGTCCCCCGCCCCGGCGGCGGAGAAGGAGGCCTCCGGCGCCACCGAGGCGGCGCGGGAGCGGCTGGCGCTCGCCGAGACCGCGCTGCTCTCCGCGCTGGTCGCGGGCACCCCCGCGCCGGAAGGCTTCGACCGGCGCCGCCTCGGCGTGCAGAGCCGCGCCCTCGCCGCCAAGCGCGCCGGTGTCGTCGCCAAGGTGGCGCCCGAGCTGCCCGGCATCCTCGGCGACGGCTTCCGCCCCGCGTTCCTCGCGTACGCCGCGCGGCGGCCGATGCGCGGCGGATACCGCAGGGACGCGCTGGACTTCGCCGAGGCGCTGCTGACCGAGGGGCGCCCTGGGGACCCCACGGCCCGGCGGCGGCTGGCCCTGTGGTGGCGGGAGCGCGCGGCCGCGCGTCCGCCGCGCCGGCCGGTGCGGCTGGCCCGGGCGGCCCGCGCCGCGCTGGCCCAGGGCCTGACCCGCGTTGCACACTCCCGCCCGTTCCGCACGCCGGGCGGCGCCCGCGAGTGGCCCCGGGGCGCATCGGGGTCATAGCCCGCCGACACCGATCATCGGTCCTTGCCACGCTCCGGCCCTCTGCGACCCTCGTCGTGCCGTCGCTCCCCCGTCCGCCGGGAGCGCCTCGGTCCGCTCGTCCGCACGCGCGAAGGGAACGCGATGAGAGCAGTAGCGAAGTACGGGGCTCTGACGACCCTCGGCTCCCTGGTCCTGTCGGCCCTCGTCGCCGTCCCGGCGGACGGCGCGTCCGCGGCCGGCACCCCGGCCGCCGGCTCCGGTTCCGGCTCCGGCTCCGCCGCGGCCCGCGGGGTGGCCCGGGCGGCGGCGCGCGCCGCGGCCGCCGGGATCGCCTTCGGCGCCTGCCCCAAGACCGAGATGCTGCCCGCGCCCGTCACCTGCGGCACCGTCAAGGTCCCCCTCGACTACGCCGAGCCCGACGGCCCGGCGATCAGCCTCACCGTCAGCCGGGTCGCCGCGAGCGGTCCCGCCGACCGCCGGCAGGGGGCGCTCGTCTTCAACCCCGGTGGCCCCGGCGCCTCCAGCATGTACTTCCCGCTCGCCGCCGAGGTGGCCCAGTGGCGGCGGATCGCCGCCGCGTACGACCTCGTCGGCTACGCGCCGCGCGGCGTCGGCCGCTCCGCGCCGCTCTCCTGCAAGGACCCGGCGGACCACGCGAAGGCCCCGACCCAGGCGCCCACGCACCCCTCGGAGTCGTACAAACGGGAGCGGATCGCCGAGGCGAAGGCGTACGCCCAGGGCTGTGCCGACCGCGCGGGCACCGCGCTGCGCCACTACCACTCCCTCAACAACGCCCGCGACCTCGACGTCCTGCGCGCCGCGCTCGGTGAACGGAAGCTGACGTTCATGGGCGCCTCGTACGGGACGTACTTCGGCGCCCTCTACGCGACGCTCTTCCCCACACACGTACGGCGGATGGTCTTCGACTCCGCGGTCAACCCGGACCCGCGGCGGATCTGGTACCGCAACAACCTCGACCAGTCCGCCGCGTTCGAGCGGCGCTGGGAGGACTTCCGGATCTGGGTGGCCAAGCACGACGCGACGTACCACCTGGGCATCGACGCCGCGCAGGTGCAGCGGAGTTACGAGCAGGTGCGCGCCGGGGTCGCGCTCGAACCGGCGGGCGGCACGGTCGGTCCCGGGCAGCTCCAGGCGGCGATGCTCGGCGTGGGCTACTACGACGACTACTGGGCGAGCCGCGCCTCGGCACTCTCCGAGTACGTCAAGGGCAACCCGGAGCCGCTGATCTCTCAGGCCTCCCCCCACCCGGAGGCCGCCGAGGACGGCGAGAACGGCGGCGCGGTCTACACGGCCGTCGAGTGCAACGACGCGCCGTGGCCGACCCGGTGGGAGGTGTGGGACCGCGACAACACGGAGCTCGCCCGGAGCGCCCCGTTCGAGACGTGGGACAACGCCTTCATGAACCTGCCGTGCGCCTACTGGCCCGCGCCCCGCCAGGAGCCCGTCGACGTCCGCACCCGCCCCGGGCAGCTCCCGCCGACGCTCATCCTGGCGGCGGAACGGGACGCGGCCACCCCGTACGAAGGGGCGCTGGAGCTCCAGCGGCGACTGGCGGGCTCGGCGCTGGTGACCGAGCGGGACGCCGGCACGCACGGGGTCTCCGGCGCCGACAACCCCTGTGTGAACGCGTACCTGCAGAACTACCTGCTGAAGGGGGAGACACCCCGGCGGGACGCCGCGTGCGCGCCGCACCCCGAGCCGGACCCGGTGTCGCCCGAATCGGCCAAGAGTCTTGTCGCCCAGCAGGGAAGGCTCGCTCCCGCTCCTCGTCCCCGCATGCCCGGGAGCACGGTGTGAACGCCGGGGCGAGCGTCTCCAGCAGCGGCGCGCACGTATGAATGACCGGGCGACAGCGTGAATGACCGGGCATCAGCGGCCTGACGTGCTCCTCGGCTCTCCGTACGGCACCTGGGACCGCGTTGCCTCGTTCGGCCGACCGCGGTCGCCGGCGGCCATCAACCACGATGTCATGGAAGAAGGAGACAGCGACGGAGTGACGACCGGGGAGATTCGTGCGCTGCGCCAGGCGCCGGATCGCGACACGGAGCACCATCGCCACAACCGGGACAAGCGAGACAATATGCTGCGGGAAAGACGACGGTGAACGGAGTCGGCGATGGCGCGTCCCTGGCTGAACGTGCTGGCACAGGTGTTGCCCGTTCCGCTCGGGTTACTGTTCAGCGGTGCTCTGGTCTGGGGCGCCACCAACGCCGACTGGAGCGGGACCACCAGCAACAGCGGCAACACATGGACCTCCAGCTCGCTGGGGCTGGCCAACGACAGCACTGTGCCCATGTTCGACGTCGACAACATGCGACCCGGTGACACAGGCGCCAACTGCATCAGGATCAAGTCGAACGCCGGCACCCCCACGGCACTCAAGCTGTACGGCAACTCACCGAACTGGCCCAGCAACTTCCAGTCCTTCATCAACCTCCACATCGAGGTGGGCGGCGGTGGCTCCTTCGGGAACTGCAAGGGCTTCACTGCGCACAGGACCGCGTTCGACGGCACCCTGGACACGTTCATGGCCCTGTACACCGACTTCCGTACCGGTCTGGGCCCCTGGACCCTTCCCGGCACGTCACCCGGCTCGCTGAGCTTCCGCGTCGCGTGGGAGTTCAGCCCGAGCGCACCCAACGGCTCGCAGAGCACGGCCACGAACGAGGCGGCCTTCACCTGGGAAGCGCGGGAACCGGGGTGACCCTCCCCGGCGACCTGGCCGTAGGCGCGCTCCGCCGCCCCACGGCCAGGGACGCCCCGCACCCGATCCGCGTGGCCACGACGCTCGTTTCACGAACCGTGCTCGGCTCGATGCTCGGGCTGCTGGTATGGGCGCATGTGCCCGTCATGGCGCTGGGCTGGACAGCGGGCGTGGTGCAGTCCGGCTCCATGCGTCCCGCCCTCGTTCCGGGCGACGTCGTTGTCTACCAGCCACCACCACCCGACCACGCACCGGCGGTGGGCCGCATCGTGCTGACCCAGGACCCCACGCGCCCCGGCCGTCTTCTCACCCACCGGGTCCACCAGGTACTTCCCGACAACCACCTGATCACCAAAGGTGACGCCAACCCCACGCCGGACTCCACACCGGTACGCCCCTCGGAGCTCCAAGGCGTAGCACGATTGCGCGTGCCCTGGATCGGGCTGCCGGTCCAGCTCTGGCGCGCCGGGCAACCAGTGCCCGAGGCGATCGTGCTGTGCGGACTCGCCGTCCTGCTCGCGCTTGCCGCCCTTCCACTGCGCGGCCCGAGCCGGCAAACGCAGGGCCTGCGGCTTCCTGAAGGGGTGTGACGTCGCGCCCGTGGGTGCCCCGGCTACGTGAGGGGTGCCTGACGCTCGACTGCCCGGCCGAGGCTGTCCTCGATACCGGCCAGCACGCGGATCATGGTGTCCCGTCCGTCCGGGTCCAGGTCGGCGGCGACGCTGTCCTCAAGTTCCGCCCAGACCTGTTCGACTTCCTTGCGCAGCGCGAGGCTGGCGGCGGTGGGTTCGATGATGGTGGCGCGCCGGTCGGTCTCGCTCGGCCGCCGGCGGACGAAGCCCGCGTTCTCCAGCCGCTTGACCGTGCGGGTCATGGTGGCCGCGTCCGAGCCGAGCAGCCGGACGAGGTCGGTCTGACGCTGCGGGCCGAGGTCCCACAGCTGCATCATGACGAGCTCCTGCCCGGGGTGCAGCCCCACGCGGCGCAGCAGCTGCCCGGCGAGCATCCGGTGCAGGCGCGCCACGCGGAAGATCGCGTGGGTCATGACCCCGGCCCGGACCGAAGGCGGCATCAGGGGGCGTGCCACGTCCACGGCGGAGCCCCCGGTCGACACGGAGCCCTCAGCCGGTACGGCGTCTGCATCCCTCGACATGTCGCTCACAGCCCCTCACGCTGATCATTGCCCGGACAGGAACATTCTACCGCCCCCTCTCCCCCGCCACGCCGGGCAGCAGGGATAGCGCTGTCAGCACCTGGATTCGCGGGAGTGACGCAGATCACGCTCCCCAAGGAATGGGCCAGGCTATTTACTTGTTCGGACAGGCAATGGCACCGTGCGGTGTCACGCCAACCGAACCGGACAGGAATCCGATCATGACGACGGCCTTCGCCCCGTACGACCTCGGCGGTATCCGCCTCTCCAACCGCATCGTGATGGCCCCGATGACCCGCAGCCGCGCCTACGGCCCCGGGGGGACCCCCACCGAGCTGATGGCGACCTACTACGCGCAGCGGGCGAGCGCCGGACTGGTCGTCACCGAGGGCACGCAGCCGTCGGAGGTCGGCCAGGGCTACCCGGACACCCCCGGTATCCACTCCGCCGAACAGGTCACGGCCTGGCGCGCGGTCACCGACGCCGTGCATGCCGAGGGCGGCGTGATCTTCCTGCAGATCATGCACACCGGACGGGTCGGCCACCCGAGCCTCACCGGCCTCGCCCCGGTCGGGCCCTCCGCGGTCACCGCCCAGGGCCAGGTCTACACGCACGAGGGGCCGCAGGACTTCGTCACCCCGCACGAGCTGACCGAGGCGGAGATCGCGCGGACCATCGCCGACTTCACCACCGCGGCGCGCAACGCCGTCGAGGCGGGCTTCGACGGCGTGGAACTGCACGGCGCCAACGGCTATCTGATCCATCAGTTCCTGGCGCCGAACTCCAACCGGCGCACCGACGCCTGGGGCGGCAGCCCCGAGCGGCGGATCCGCTTCGCCGTGGAGACCGCCAGGGCCGTGGCCGAGGCCATCGGCGGGGAGAGGGTCGGCTTCCGCCTCTCGCCCGGCAACCCCTACAACGACATCGACGAGAGCGACCGGACGGATGTCGAGGCCACCTACACCGCGCTGGTGGACGCGCTCGCCCCGCTCGGCCTGGCCTACCTGCACCAGATGGAGGCGCCCGGGGCCCGCGACCTGGTCGTACGGCTGCGCAAGGCGTGGCCGGGCACCTTCGTCCTCAACCCGTTCACCGGCATGGAGCCCACCGGCCCCGCCGAGCTGACACTCGTCGAGGACGGCACCGCCGACCTGATCGCCTACGGGGGCCTCTTCCTCGCCAACCCCGACCTGCCGGCCCGCCTCGCCGCCGGCGGCCCCTTCAACTCCCCCGACCGCGCGACCTCCTTCGGGGGCGACCACCGCGGCTACACCGACTACCCCGCCCTCGGCTGACGGCGGCCCCGCGCGGGCATCCGTCGAACAGCGGCGGTCGCCAGGGGACAAGGGCCGCGGAAAGAGCGGTCAGAGGAAGAGCGGTCAGGGGAAGAGGGGCCCGTCGAGCTGTTCGGCCCCGGGGCGCAGCGCCCACAGGTCGCCGCCCGGCGGCGGTTGCAGACGCCGGACCGCCGCGCGGGCCCCCGGGTCGCCCGCGTCCGCCGCCGCGTGGACGACGTCCGTCGCGGCGTAGCGGTAGAACTCCAGCTCGGGGTGGGGCCAGGGGGCGGCACCGGTGGCCGTCGGCAGCAGTTGGCGGACGGCCTTGCGCAGGTTCTGCCCCTGGGGCCCCTCGTACCGCCAGAGGTCCACGCCGACCTGCCGGCCGGTGGCGGCCAGCCGCGCGTACGCGACCAGATTGAAGGTCGAGTAGTGCCAGCTGCGGGTGCGGGCGAGTTCCTGGGGCTGGCTGCCGTCCGCGGCGATCTGCACATCGATCCGCTTCGCCCGGGCGTCGAGGACGGTCCGGCGCGCGAGGGCCCGGTCGCCGGTGGCGAGGGCGAGGGCGGCGACCTGCATGTCCATGAAGGTGCCGTGGTTGTTCTCGGCGGCGGACTCCTCCTTGCCGAAGGGGGAGTCGACCAGCCAGTCCAGGAACTCCTCGTTCCAGGCGCGCATTCCGGCGCGGTCGCTCCTGGTCCACCCCGGGGCACCGGTGTCGAGGAGGGCGAGGGCGTCCAGCACGCTGGTGTACTGCTGGGAGAAGTCGATGATGCCGATGGAACGGCCTTCGTACATGCACGGGATGAACTGCCCGTGGTTCAGGTTCGGGTTCATCCGGGTGGCGGGATCCAGGAACCAGGTGCGCAGGATCCGGGCGGCGTGCTCCGCGTACCGCTGACGGCCGGTGTAGTACCACGCGAGGCTGAGCGTGGTGGCGGAGCCGACCACCTTGCTGAGCTCGGGGCGGTCCGTGCCGGTGTCGATCTCCGGGTTGCGTTCGCCGTCGCGCTGGACGTACGGACAGCCCCAGGGGTTGGCCTCGGTCTTCGGCTGTGAGGGCCACCAGTACGGGGCCTGGCTCAGGTAGTCGTGCGGGTCGCCGCTGGGGGCCGGCCTCGGCTTGTCGGTGACGGTCCACGGCCCCTTCCCGAGCCAGGAATCCGCCTGCGCGGTCAGGGAGGTGACGGCCTTGCGGAGCGCGGGGTCACCGCGGTCGAGGGCGGCGCGGGCCTGCCGCATCCGCTTGCCGTCGATCACCACGGTCGCCGGGACGGCGCGCGTCCCGCTCTCCGTGGCGGCGGCGGACGCGGTCGGGGCGAGCACCGCGGCGAGGGTGGTGAGGGCGACGATCATCGAGGACAACACGGCTGCCGGACGCGACTGAGGAGTTCCGTTCATCGAACACTCCCATCATGTATGTGAACACGATTCACGAACAAGACCGTGTGAGCGTAGAGGCGACGGGTACCGCTGACAACCGGCGTGCGTGATACAGCGAGGCACGGAAGCATCCCGTTGCTTGCCGGAGCACGCGTCGCGGCCGCCTGCGCCCTCGCGACCGTGCGCCCGGCCGAAGGCGCCGGGACGGGTGCCGACCCCTCGGGGCGGGCCGGAGCGTTCCGGCGCGGGGGCCGCGGGGGCCGCGGGCACCTGTGGGTACCCGCGACGCCCCTGTGCGGCGCCGCTCATACCGCGCGACGCTCATGTCGCGGCGGTCGCCCGCTTCACATCCATGCCGTCGAGCCGTCGGGACGCACAGGAACCTTCCGGTTCCAGGTGATCCAGTCGTCGGTCGTGAGGGCGGCCTCGTCGATCTCGATGCCCCACCCGGGGCGGTCCGGGCGCAGGGCGAGGCAGCCGTCGACCGGGAGGTAGGGGTCGGGGCACCACGACACGTCGTCGGGCTTGTACTCAAGGATGCTGAAGTTGGTCGTCGCGGCCGCGAAGTGTACGTTCGCCGCGGTCGCGAGCGGGCCGAGCGGGTTGTGCGGCGCGACCGGGACATAGTGCGCGTCGGCGATGGTGGCTATCTTCACCATCTGGGTGAGGCCCCCGACCACGCAGATGTCCGGCTGCACGATATCGGCTCCGCCCGCGCCGAGCAGCGCCAGGAACTCGTGCGGGGAGTACAGGCACTCCCCTGTCGCCAGCGGCACCGCGATCTCGGACCGGATCCTGCCCCAGGCGGGAATGTGCTCGGGCCGTACGGGCTCCTCCAGGAAGAGTGGCTGGTTGGGCGCGAGCGCGGCGCCGAGTTCGATCGCCTGCCGCGGTTCCCACAGACACGCGTGCGCGTCGAACGCGAAGTCCCACTCCGCGGGGTGACTGTCGCGGACCGCGCTGAAGTACTCGCCCAGTTCGCGGACCACGAGCCCGAACCGGGTCCGGTGCGGGTCCGTCCGGTAGGGGCTGAGCTTGAACGCTGTGAAGCCGAACCGGTCGTGCAACGCCGCGGTGGTGTCCCGCAGTTCCCCGACATCCGGCGCGGAGTACAGACCTGCGTAGACCCGCACCCGGTCGCGGACCGCACCACCGAGCAGCTGGTACACCGGCACGCCCACGGACTTGGCCGCGATGTCCCACAGCGCGTGGTCGATGGCGGCGATGGCGGCGAGCCCCAGCGCCCCCTGAGGGAAGCGGCCGGACTGCAGGAGGAACTGGTTGACCCGGCTCGGAGACCGGGCGTCCATACCCTTGATCTGCTCGAACAGGTGGTCCAGCAGCGGTGGGTAGGCCAGGTCGGGGCCGTGGTTGTACACCTCCGACCATCCGTCGATCCCGTCCTCAGTGCTGATCTTGACCAGCACTCTGGGCCGGTCGCCCACCCGCTGGAGGAAGGTCCGCAGCGACTCGATCTTCATGCCGCACGCTCCCCGGCCGCCTCGGGCACGGCGGAGCGCCACCGCGCCATGGACTCGGCGACCTCGCGAACGAGTTCGTCGGACAGCGGATGACTGGGCGGACGGACATCACGCCGGCACAGACCGAGTTGGTGCATGGCCTCCTTCACCACCGATACGTTGTTGGCGGAGGCGTCGCGGGCCCGCAGCTCCTCGAAGTGCCGGATCTGCCGCCAGACCCGTGTGGCGGCGCCGTCGTCACCGTGCCGGAGTGCCTCAAGCAGCTCCAGGGACACGGCCGGAGCGACGTTGACCAGGCCCGAGGTGAAGGCCCGTGCCCCTGCCTGCCAGTAGGCCGGAGCATACGACTCCGCCAGGCCGGTGATCCACAGCAGTCCGTCCGCCGCCTGCGCCCTCGTCGTGGCGAACACGACCGGATCGGGTACGGAGTACTTCAGCCCGACCACGTTCGGCGCCCGTTCCGCCAGGCGCGTGATGTGCTCACCGGTGACCGCGCGATGGGTCAGGTAGGGCAACACTCCGATATCGGGTACGGTCGCCGCGATCCTCGCGTTGTACTCGACCCAGCCGTTCGGCGTCAGATACGGCAGGACGGGCTGATGGATCATGATCGCGTCCGCACCCAAATCGCGGGCGAAGCGTGCGTCGGTGATGGCCGTCCCGAGATCGAACCCCACCCCGGCAACGATCGTCGTGGCGCTCTCACGCGCCGAGAGGACGATCGTCAGAACGCGGCGGCGTTCGTCCGGGGAGAGCGCGTAGAACTCACCGGTGTTGCCGTTGGCCGTCAGTACGGTCACTCCGTTGCGGATCAGACGTACCGCCAGCGCGACCGTGAGGTCCTGGTCGACCGCGCCGTTCTCGTCGTACGGCACGACGGGGATCCCGATGACGGTGCTGAGCCGCTCGACCAGGCGGCCGACGTTCAACGAGGTGCTCACGAGGTGGTCCTTTCAGCGTGCTCGGCCAGATCCCCGGGAGGATCCTGACGCGCTATGACGGGCTTGACGCGTACCCAGAACAGGTAGATCGCCGCGCTTCCCAGGGAACACGCCGACGCGCCGAGCAGGGGGCCCACATAGGAGCCGTTACTGGAAGCCAGGAACAGTCCGATGGCGATGGGACTGAGGAGATTGCCCACCTGGGAGCCGAAGTTCTGGAAGCCCGCCACGGCGCCGACGGACTCCGACGAGGGTGCCACTTCCGCCGGCAGACTCAGGATCGCCGCGCCCGCGAAGGAGTGCGCGGCGCTGCTGACGGTGAGTACGACCATCAGCACAAGATTGCTCTCGACGAACGGGGCGAAACCGATGCACGCACTCAGGGCGAGCCCGGAGACGATCGGAACCTTCCGGGCCAGATTCGCGGAGATTCCGGACGCCAGCATCCGGTCGGACACGATGCCGCCGAGCACGGTGGAGCCGATCGCGATGAGCGCCGGGATCCAGCCCACCATGCCGAAATCCTTCTCGGAGAATCCGCGGTCGTCGAGCAGATAGCTGGGATACCAGGTGAGGAAGAACGCCCCGGCGAGCGAGCGGAACACATAGCCGGTCATCAGTGCCCACACCTGAGAGTTGCCCAGCAGCACCCGCCACGGCAGGTTGGCACCGACCGACTCCGCCGGGTCCGCCTCACCCCGATCGGAGCGGATGTGGGCCAGTTCGGCGGCGGAGACCCGCGGATGCTCCTCGGGTTCGCGGTACACGGCCATCCAGCCCACGATCCACAGCAGCCCGACGACGCCGATCACGACAAAGGCCAGGCGCCAGCCGCCGAAGAGGGCCAGCGCCGTCACCACCGGGATCGACAGCGCCGTTCCGATCTGCTGGCCCATGTCGAACAGACCTGAAGCGAAAGCCCGTTCCTTGCGCGGGAACCACCTTGAGACGACCTTGATGTTCGCCGGCTGCACCGGCGCCTCGCCGATCCCCAGGCCGAGGCGGAACACGATGACGGATCCGACTCCCTGCGCGAGGGCGGTCAGCGCCGTCCAGACCGACCACCAGCCGACGGCGGCGGGATAGATGATCCTCGGGCCGAAACGATCGAGCAGCCAACCCGAGGGAATCTGGAACAGCGCGTACGTCCAGAAGAACGCCGAAAGCATCACGCCCTGAACAGCGGGGCTGATGTGGAACTCCTTCGACATATAAGGCATGGCCACGCTCAACGCGGCGCGGTCGAGATAGGCAATCGTGAGGCCGAGGGCCGAGAAGCCCACGATCGTCCAGCGCATACCGCTGCGCTGCCGGGCCGGCGAGCTCCCTGTCTTGGACAAGGGCACGGGGGAAAGAGGGGGCACCATTGCTCCCGAAACTGGGTAAGCTCCCCGCAGGGAGCATCGGAATTCTCCTGTCGCGGCCCGGGATCTTGGCGGTGAACGGGCCGCGTCTCATCTCGTCAGTCAGTGAGCGGCCGTTGTCCGATCAGCCGGCCGGACCATCCGCCGAAGCCCTCCAAGGGGTGGCAGGATCCGCGCCGTTGAGCCCTCGAACGCGCGAGACGACCCCCAAGCGGACATAACAGCCAGAAGCCCATCACTCCTTTCATAACGGGCCTCGTATATGACGTACGATGTGCGACGCGATGAAGGTAGGAGCGCCCGAAGTGATTAGTCAACGCTTCTGACAAAATCCGTTTCCGGGGTCCGCGGACCGTATCGCCGGACCACGATGGCCTGTTGGCGAGCTCCCACGACGCAAAACGGACGAAGGCCCGGCGGAAGCCGCCGGGCCTTCGGGCTGTCTGTCCCAGTATCGCGGGTCCGTCCCGGTATTCCGGGGCGCGCTCCGCCGGGAGCACCGACCCGGGTTCCATCGGCCGCAGCCGGGGCGGAACGGGCGGGGACGGGGAAGAACTGGAGTCTTCCCCGTCCGCAGCGTTTCCGCAGGCCTGCGGCCGATGGGAACCCGGAGCCGAACCCGGTGTCGCTGGACGGGCCGTGCGCGCAGCAGGAGACTGCCGCCGGCCGTCTGATCTTCCGGGTGGGGCGGCCCGGTCCGTACGGTCACGGACCGGGCCACCACGTCATACCGTCACGCCAACCCTGCCACGAGATCCGCGACCGACTTGCGGCGGCCCGTGTAGAACGGGACCTCTTCCCGCACGTACAGCCGCGCCTCGGACGCCCGCAGATGACGCATCAGGTCGACGATGCGGTACAGCTCGTCGGCCTCGAAGGCCAGGACCCACTCGTAGTCGCCGAGCGAGAAGGACGCCACGGTGTTGGCGCGTACGTCAGGGTAGCCGCGCGCCATCTTGCCGTGGTCCGCGAGCATCCTACGGCGGTCCTCGTCGGGCAGCAGGTACCAGTCGTAGCTGCGGACGAAGGGGTAGACGCTCACGTAGTCGCGGGGCGTCTCGTCGGCCAGGAAGGCCGGCACGTGCGACTTGTTGAACTCGGCGGGGCGGTGCAGCGCCATGTTCGACCAGACCGGCTCCAGCGCGCGGCCGAGCCGGGTGCGCCGGAAGCGGTTGTACGCGTCCTGCAGCGCGTCCGAGGTCTCGGCGTGCCACCAGATCATGACGTCGGCGTCGGCGCGCAGCCCGGACACGTCGTACGCGCCCCGTACGGTGACGTCCGCCGCCCCGAGCTGGTCGAACAGCTCCTGGACCTCGTCCGCGTAACCGGTCCGGTCCTCCGGCAGGACATCGCGCAGCCTGAAGACGGACCACAGCGTGTAGCGGATGACCTCGTTGAGGTCCTTGGCCTTCTTGCCCGCGTTCGGGGCCTTCTCGGGAGAAGCAGTCATGGGGCTATTCTCCCGCGCCCCGACCGGTGCCCGGCGCCAGGGTCGACGTGGCGATGATCTCGTCGGCGGCACGCCGGGCGCTCGCGACGCAGGCGGGGATGCCGACGCCGTCGTACGCGGCGCCGCACACGCGCAGCCCGGGGAGTTTGGCGAGGGCGTCGCGGACGCGGGCGACCCTGGCCTGGTGGCCGACGGGGTACTGGGGCAGTCCGGCGGTCCAGCGGGTGACCTCGTGGGCGACGGGCCGGGCCGTGAGACCGGTCGCCTCGCGGAGGTCGCGCAGGGAGAGGCCGAGGAGTTCGGAGTCCTCGCGCTGGAGCTGCTCCTCCTCGCCGTACCGCCCGATCGAGGTGCGCAGCAGGAACAGGCCGGGCGCGGCCCGGTCGACCCACCCCCACTTGCGGGTGGAGAAGGTCGACGCCTTGATGGCGCGGCCGTCGACGGGCGGGACGAGAAAGCCGCTGCGATCGGGCAGGGCGGCGGTGTCGGCGCGCCGGAAGGCCATCGTCACCAGTGCCATCGACGCGTACTCGACGGTGGCGAGTTCGGCGGAGGCGGCCGGTGACTCGTCGGCGAGCAGGGCGGCGGCGGACCACGCGGGGGTCGCGAGGACCACACCGTCGGCGGCCAGCGTCTCCCGGTCGGTACGGATGTGCCAGCCCTCCGGCGCCCGGACCAGCGCGAGGACGGGGGTCTCCGTCCTGATCTCGCCGCCCCCGGCCCGTACGGCGTCCGCGACGGCGCCCGGGAGGCGGCCCACGCCCCCCTCGATGCCCGCGAAGACGGCGCCGCCGGGCCGCGGTCCCCCGGCGGCCCGCTCCTGGAGGTCGCGGACGCCGGCCAGCAGCGAGTCATGGCTCCGGACGGCGTCGAAGAGCTGCGGGACGGCCGCCTTCATGGAGATGCGGTACGCGTCTCCCGCGTAGACCCCGCCGAGCAGCGGTTCGACCAGCCGGTCGACGACCTCGCGGCCGAGCCGCTCCGCCACGTACGCGCCGATCGCCACGTCGTCGCCGACCTCGGTGGGGGGCAGCTCCGGTTCGCGGGCGAGCCGGGCGAGCCCCTCGTCGGAGAGGAGTCCGGAGAGGGCGGCGGGGTCGCCCGGCACGCCCATCACATGGCCCTTGGGCATGGGCCGCAGCGCGCCCCGCGTCCAGACGGAGGCGGTGGTGGCGGTGGGCGGCTGGAGCAGCGCGCCGAGCCCGACCTCCTCGGCGAGTCCGACGCCCTCGGGTCTGCGGGCGAGCATGGACTCGGCGCCGAGGTCGACGGGGGCGCCCTCGATCTCGCCCGTGCGCAGCTTGCCGCCGAGCCGGTCGGTGGCCTCCAGCAGGGTGACCCGGACGCCGGCGCCCAGCAGCCGGTGGGCGGCGGCGAGACCGGCGATGCCGCCCCCGATGACGACGACATGGCCGGTGTGCGTGTCCACGTGCTGCGCGCTCGACTCCATGTCTCCACTCTCTCAAACGTGTTCCCTCGGCCCGTCACGTGTCCCGTCCTGAACGAGTCCTGACCGTGACCGCTTCGAAGCCGTGGAAGAGCAACCCCCGCAGGGGCCCCACACGTCGAACCCGCGACGACAGACGAATCCCTGGGGGGACCATGCGTAGGATGCCCGCACTCGCGGCGGCACTGCTCACCGCTTCGCTCGCGCTCGCCGGATGCAGCGCGGGCGGTACGCAGGACACGGCCTCGAAGGCCGTCTCCCGGCCCGCCGGGGAGCGGGGCGGTCAGGCGGACGGGGCCGGGACGGAGGCCGGTGACGCGGCCGCGCCCGGCGCGACGGCGGCCTCCGGCGCGCGCGGCGAGGACGGGAGGAGCGGGGCGCCCGCCGGGGTCCATGTGATCCGCACCGCCGAGCTGACCGTACGGGTCGCGGACGCGCGCAAGGCGCTCGCCACGGCGCGGGCGGCGGCCGGGAACGCCGGGGGGCTGGTGCAGGACGAGGTCACGGAGCGGGACGAGGACAGCGGGGTGACGTCGCGGGTCGTGCTCCGGGTCCCACAGGCCGAGTACGACGCGGTGCTGGCCGAACTGGCGGGCACCGGAACGCTGCTGGCGCGCAAGGCGAAGGCCGAGGACGTCACCGACCAGGTCGTGGACGTGCAGAGCCGGATCGCCTCGCAGCGCGTGAGTGTGGCGCGCGTACGGGAGTTGATGGACCGGGCCACGAAGCTGAGCGATGTGGTGGCGCTGGAAGGGGAGTTGAGCAACCGCCAGTCGGCGCTGGAGGCGCTCCTCGCCCAGCAGGCGTCGCTCAAGGACCGCACCACGCTGGCCACGATCACACTGGAGCTCTTCGAGAAGCATCCTGTTGAGAAGGAGGGGAAGGCGGAGGATCCGGGGTTCCTGGACGCGCTGGGCGGCGGCTGGGACGCGCTCCTCGCGACGCTGCGGTGGATCGGGGTGGTCCTCGGCGCGGTGCTGCCGTTCGCCGCCGTGCTCGGCGCGCTCTTCCTGCTCTGGCGCCTGGTGCGCCGGCTGCTGCCCGCGCCTGCGCCGGCCGCCGGGCCCGCGGAGCCGGCGTCCCCCGCCGAACCCGCCGAGCGGGGACGCGAGGAGGACTGACCGGCTGCGCCCGCGTAGCGTTCCCTCCCGGCAGGACCGCGCGAACGACGCGGGCACCGACCGGAGGGACGCGCAATGGCGGCGCAGCGCATGGTGGTCATCGGGGGGCGACGCGGCGGGCATGTCCGCCGCGTCGGCGGCCCGCAGGGGCCGGGGCCCGGAGGAGCTGGAGATCGTCGCGTTCGAGCGCGGCCATTTCACCTCGTACTCCGCGTGCGGCATCCCGTACTGGGTGGGCGGCGACGTCACGGAGCGGGACGCGCTGATCGCCCGTACGCCCGAGGAGCACCGGGCCCGTGGCATCGGGCTGCGGACCCGCACGGAGGTCCTGGAGATCGATCCGGCGGGGCAGCGGGTGCGCGCCCGCGATCTGGACGCCGGTACGGAGAGCTGGACCGGCTTCGACCAGTTGGTCGTCGCGACGGGCGCCCGCCCCGTACGCCCCGCGCTGCCCGGGATCGACGCGGCGGGCGTGCACGGGGTGCAGACCCTCGACGACGGCCAGGCGCTGCTCGACACCCTCGCCGCGACGACGGGCGGCCGCGCGGTCGTCGTCGGCGCCGGGTACATCGGCGTGGAGATGGCCGAGGCGCTGCTGAAGCGGGGGTACGAGGTCACCGTCGTGCACCGGGACGAGCAGCCGATGGCGACCCTCGACCCGGACATGGGCCGGCTGGTCCACGGGGCGATGGACGGGCTGGGCATCACCACCGTGGGCGGCGCGGAGGTGACCGCGATCCGCACCGGCGCGGACGGCCGGGTGCGGGCGGTGGCCACGGCGGACGCCGAGTACCCGGCGGACGTCGTCGTGCTGGGCATCGGCGTCGAGCCGGAGACCTCCCTCGCCCGCGCCGCCGGGCTGCCCGTCGGACCGCACGGCGGGCTGCTCACCGACCTGTCGATGCGGGTGCGCGGCCACGAGAACATCTGGGCGGGCGGTGACTGCGTGGAGGTCCTCGACCTGATCTCCGGCGCCACCCGCCACATCGCGCTGGGCACGCACGCGAACAAGCACGGCCAGATCATCGGGGCGAACGTGAGCGGCGGCTACGCCGTCTTCCCCGGCGTGGTCGGCACGGCCGTCAGCAAGGTCTGCGACCTGGAGATCGCGCGGACGGGGCTGCGCGAGAAGGACGCCCGCAGGGCGGGGCTCCAGTTCGTGAGCGCGACGATCGAGTCGACCCACAGCGCGGGCTACTACCCGGGCGCGGCGCCGATGACGGTGAAGATGCTCGCGGAGCGCCGTACGGGGCGGCTGCTGGGGGTGCAGATCGTCGGCCGGGAGGGGGCGGCGAAGCGCGTCGACATCGCGGCGGTGGCACTGACCGCCGGGATGACGGTGGAGCGGATGACCACGCTGGACCTGGGGTACGCGCCGCCGTTCTCGCCCGTCTGGGACCCCATCCTCGTCGCCGCGCGGAAGGCGACGACGGCGGTCCGGGCGGCGGGCTGGTGAGCCGCCGGGGGCGACGGGGGCGCCGAGCGGGACGAATCACCCCCGCCCGGGGGCGATTCGTCCCCGCACCACCAGCGGGTTTCGGCCAATCAGCGAGCGGTCTGCGTGTGCACGTAGTCGACGAGCCTGGTCAGTGAGTCCGGGTCCATGCTCGGCAGCACGCCGTGGCCCAGGTTGAAGACATGGCCTTCGAGCCCGGCCGCCGCGTCGAGCACCTCGCGGGCCTTGGTCTCCACCGCCGGGGTTGGGGCGAAGAGGACGGCCGGGTCCAGGTTGCCCTGGAGCGCCTTGCCGGGGCCGACCCGGCGGGCCGCCTCGTCCAGCGGGACGCGCCAGTCGACGCCCACGACATCGGCGCCGGCCTCGCCCATCAGGCCGAGCAGTTCGCCCGTACCGACACCGAAGTGGATGCGGGGCACGCCGTACGACGCGACGGCGTCGAAGACCTTCGCGGAGGCGGGCAGCACGGAGCGGCGGTAGTCGGCGGGGGCCAGGGCGCCCACCCACGAATCGAAGAGCTGGACAGCGCTCGCGCCCGCCTCGATCTGCACCTTGAGGAAGGCCGCGGTGATCTCGGCGAGCCGGTCCAGCAGGTCGGCCCAGAGCTCCGGGTCGCCGTACATCATGGCCTTGGTGTGCTCGTGGTTGCGGGACGGACCGCCCTCCACGAGATAGCTGGCGAGCGTGAAGGGCGCCCCGGCGAACCCGATGAGGGGGGTGGAGCCCAGCTCGCCCGTGAGCATCCCGATGGCCTCGGTGACGTAGGAGACGTCGTCGGGCGTGAGGTCACGCAGCCGGGCCAGGTCGCCGCGGGTGCGGATCGGCTCGGCGACGACGGGGCCGATGCCCGGCTTGATGTCCAGGTCGAGGCCGATGGCCTTGAGGGGGACGACGATGTCGCTGAAGTAGATCGCGGCGTCGACCTTGTGGCGCCGTACCGGCTGGAGCGTGATCTCGGTGACCAACTCGGGCCGCATGCACGATTCCAGCATCGGAATGCCCTCGCGGACCTTCAGGTACTCGGGCAGCGAGCGCCCCGCCTGGCGCATGAACCAGACCGGTGTGTGCGGCACCGGCTCCCGTCGGCACGCCTTCAGGAAGGCCGATTCGTACGTCTTCGTCTGCTGGCCCGGAGGGCGTTCGTTGGCGCTCACGTACAGAATCTTCCCATGTACGGGGAAGCCGCCGGCCCGGGCCGGGTGTCCCTCCCTGCGCGAGGCGCGCGTTCCGCCTACTCTTCCCCGCATGGCTGCGGCTCAGGGACAGTTTTCCGATCATTCCAACGGCACCGGGAAAACGGACGGCGGGGAGGGCGATGGCGTCCCGTCCGCGTTCCGTTCCGCGGTCGACGCGCTGCGGACGGCGCGGCCGCGCCCCGGCGTCGAGATCGACCCGACACCGCCGCCGAAGCGGCTGGCGCCGTACGCGTACGCCCTGGAGGCGGCGGCGGTCGACGGCGACGACGATCTGGCCGACGGCCGGCTGATCCTGCTGCACGACCCGTCCGGGCACGACGCCTGGCAGGGCACCTTCCGGCTGGTCACGCTCGTGCGGGCGGAGCTGGAGCCGGAGATGGCCGCCGACCCGCTGCTCCCCGAGGTGTGCTGGTCGTGGCTGACGGGGGCGCTGGAGGCGCGCGGTCTGTCGTACGAGGAGGCGAGCGGCACCGTCACCCGGGCCGGGTCGCACTACTTCGGGGGGCTCGCGGAGCGCAGGCCGGCGACACAGATCGAGATCCGGGCGTCCTGGACCCCGCGCGAGGGCCACGGCGGACCCGACGCGGCGGCGCACCTGGGGGCGTGGTGCGATCTGCTCTGCCAGGTCGCGGGGCTGCCGCCGGGCGCGGGCGGCCCCCAGAACACGGGGCACGCGGGCCCCATGGGGAACACAGGGAACACAGGGCACGCGGGAGACACGATGGGGGCGGGCGTGGTGTCGCTGCCCCAGCGCCGGGGCCCGCAGGTCTCCTGACGCCCCCTCACGCCCCGCCGCGCCCCCGTTCCGCCCCCATTCCGTCCCCACTTCGCCACCCTGACCGCCTGACCGCCTGACCGCACCGCCCCGCGACCCCGGCGGCGGTGGCGCGCGCCCGCTTCCGCGCTCCCGTCGCACGCCCTGTCTCCGCGCCCCTCACCTCCGCGCTCGCGTCGCACGCGCCTTCACCACTCCGCCACACCACGTCCCCCGCGCTCCCCCGTCCGGGGGACCACTCGTAGGATGATCGATCACGCATCCGAATTGCCCGAATTGTTACTCACTAATTCGTGATCATTCTCTAAAGGCGAGCGGGATTGCTGCCGAAGAGGTCAATGACCCTTCACACACGGTTCGCCCCGGCTTCATCCCCCGCAGCCGGCCCCGTCCCGCACCTTCCCCAGGAGGCCTGGTGTCCGTTCTCCTTGAGCAGCCCGCAAGCCTGGTCGCCTACCGCCCGAACAAGCCGACGGCCATGGTCGTCGTGGCCGACCCACGCGTCCGCTCCACCGTCACCCGCCACCTGTGGGCCCTTGGAGTACGTGACGTCATCGAGGCGTCGTCCATCGCGGAGGCCCGCCCCCGCGTCGGCAACCCGCGCGACATCTGCGTTGCCGACGTCCACCTGCCCGACGGATCCGGGCTGACCCTGCTGTCCGAGACCCGGGCGGCGGGCTGGCCCAACGGCCTCGCCCTCTCCGCCGCCGACGACATCGGCGCGGTGCGCAACGCCCTCGCGGGCGGCGTCAAGGGCTATGTCGTCACCGGCACCCGTACGAACATCGGCCACCCCGGCCGCCCCGGCGTCGCCCCGCTGGGCGCCGGTCAGCGGATGCACCGCCGCCCCCCGGGCGCCCCGAACCACCCCGGTGGCTACCGGGAGCTGTCGGGCCGCGAGGTCGAGGTCCTCCGGCTGGTCGCCGAAGGCCAGTCCAACAAGGCCATCGGCGTCTCCATGGGCCTGTCCGCGCTCACCGTCAAGAGCCACCTCGCCCGCATCGCGCGCAAGCTCGGCACGGGTGACCGGGCGGGGATGGTCGCCGTGGCCCTCCGTACCGGAATCATCCACTGAACCGGGCACGCGACCGGACAGGAGCACTGACCGCTTCTCGCCCCCACCGCCCGTCGACGGAACGTTCCGTCGACGGGCGCCGTCCGTTCACAGATACCCTTGACAGGTGACCGACGCCCAAGAGACCGCAGCAGAGCCAGCACTGCGAACCACCGGGGGCCCGCGGCGACAGTCGCTGGTGTCGCCACCCCCGGACGACGTCGAATCGGCGCCGATCCCCTTGCTGGAGCCCCGCGAGGGCATTCCACCGGTGGTCGCCACCGACGCGGCGCTCGCCGAGGTGACCGCCGCCTTCGCCGCGGGCACCGGACCCGTCGCCGTCGACGCGGAGCGCGCCTCCGGCTACCGCTACGGTCAGCGCGCCTATCTCGTCCAGCTCCGCCGCGAGGGCGCGGGCACGGCGCTGATCGACCCCGTCGGCTGCCCCGACCTCTCCGGGCTCGGCGACGCCCTCTCCGGTACGGAGTGGATCCTGCACGCGGCGACCCAGGACCTGCCCTGCCTGCGGGAAATAGGCATGATCCCCACCCGGCTCTTCGACACCGAGCTGGCGGGCCGCCTCGCGGGCTTCCCGCGGGTCGGTCTCGGCGCCATGGTCGAGAACGTCCTCGGGTACGCGCTGGAGAAGGGCCACTCCGCCGTCGACTGGTCGACCCGCCCGCTCCCCGAGCCCTGGCTGCGGTACGCCGCGCTCGACGTGGAGCTCCTCGTCGATCTGCGGGACGCCCTGGAGAAGGAGCTGGACCGGCAGGGCAAGCTCGACTGGGCGCACCAGGAGTTCGAGGCGATCGCCGCGGCCCCGCCCGCGCCGCCGCGCAAGGACCCGTGGCGCCGCACGTCGGGCATGCACAAGGTGCGCCGCCGCCGGCAGATGGCGGTCGTACGGGAACTGTGGACGACCCGCGACCGGGTCGCGCAGCGGCGCGACGTCTCCCCCGGCAAGGTGCTCAGCGACACCGCGATCGTCGAGGCGTCGCTCTCGCTGCCCGCGACCGTGCAGGCACTGACGGCCCTCCCCGGGTTCGGCCACCGGATGGGCAGACGCCAGCTCGAACAGTGGCAGGCGGCGGTCGACCGGGCGAAGGCCCTGCCCGACACGGAGCTGCCCCAGCCCGGCCAGCCCCTCACGGGCCCCCCGCCGCCGCGCTCCTGGGCCGACAAGGACCCGGAGGCCGCGGCACGGCTCTCGGCGGCGCGCGCGGCGGTCTCGGAACTGGCGGAGCGGATCACCATGCCGCAGGAGAACCTGATCACACCGGACACGGTCCGCCGGGTCTGCTGGGAGCCGCCGAAGGAGCCGACGGTGGAGAACGTGGCGGCGGCCCTGACCGCGCACGGCGCCCGCCGGTGGCAGGTGGAGCTGGTGGCCCCCCTCCTGGCGAAGGCGCTGGTCGCGGCTTAGGAGCACGGTCGGAAGGACAGCAGGGCTGGGCAACTTGGTTACTGGTAAGTAGCATGGGGGTGGAAGCACGCCTTTCGGCGTGCCCCGCAGTGCCATCCCGCACCCTGGAGGAGAGCCATCGTGCCTCGTACCGTCAGGGATGTCGTCTTCGTCGACGGCGTCCGCACCCCGTTCGGCAAGGCGGGCCCGAAGGGCATGTACCACGAGACCCGGGCCGACGATCTCGTCGTCAAGTCGATCCGGGAGCTGCTGCGCCGCAACCCGGACCTCGACCCGGCCCGGATCGACGAGGTGGCCGTCGCCGCGACCACGCAGATCGGTGACCAGGGCCTGACGCTCGGGCGGACCGCGGGGATCCTCGCGGGGCTGCCGCAGTCGGTGCCCGGTTATTCGGTCGACCGGATGTGCGCGGGCGCGCTGACCGCCGTGACCTCCACCGCGGGCTCCATCGCCTTCGGCGCGTACGACGTCGTCGTGGCGGGCGGGGTCGAGCACATGGGCCGGCACCCGATGGGCGAGGGCGTCGACCCGAACCCGCGGTTCGTCTCCGAGAAGCTTGTCGACGAGTCCGCGCTCTTCATGGGCATGACGGCGGAGAACCTGCACGACCGCTTCCCGCACCTCACCAAGGCGCGCGCGGACGAGTACGCGGTGCGGTCGCAGGAGAAGGCGGCCAAGGCGTACGCGAACGGCTCGATCCAGCAGGACCTGGTGCCGATCTCGGTCCGCCGGACGAACCCGGAGACCGGGGAGACCGGCTGGGGCCTGGCCACCGCCGACGAGCCGATGCGGCCGGGTACGACGCTGGAGATGCTCGCCGGCCTGAAGACTCCGTTCCGGCCGCACGGCCGGGTCACCGCGGGCAACGCGGCGGGGCTGAACGACGGCGCCACCGCCTCGCTGATCGCCGCCGAGGACTTCGCCCGCGAGCAGGGGCTGCCGGTCCGGATGCGGCTCGTGTCGTACGCCTTCGCCGGGGTCGAGCCCGAGGTGATGGGGTACGGCCCGATCCCGTCGACCGAGAAGGCCCTCGCCAAGGCGGGTCTCTCCATCTCCGACATCGGTCTCTTCGAGATCAACGAGGCGTTCGCGGTGCAGGTGCTCGCATTCCTCGACCACTACGGCATCGCGGACGACGACGGGCGCGTCAACCAGTACGGCGGCGCGATCGCCTTCGGCCATCCGCTGGCCTCCTCCGGGGTACGGCTGATGACCCAGCTGGCCCGGCAGTTCGAGGCGCGGCCGGACGTCCGGTACGGCCTGACCACGATGTGCGTCGGCTTCGGCATGGGCGCGTCGGTCATCTGGGAGAACCCGCACTTCGACGGAGGCACCAAGTGAGCACCGCTGAACTCCTGAAGGGCGCGGCCGAGCTGTTCCCCGGCGAGGTCGTCACCCAGGCGCACGTACGCCACTTCGAACTCCCGGCGGGGGCGGGGCGGTTCGCGCTCATCACGCTGGACAACGGCCTGGACCACACGAAGCCGACGACGTTCGGCCCTCAGTCGCTGGCGAATCTGGACGCCGCGCTCGACCAGGTCGGCGCGGAGGCGTCCGAGGGGTCGATCGTCGGGGTCGGGATCACCGGGAAGCCGTTCATCTTCGCGGTCGGCGCCGACCTCAAGGGTGTGGAGCTGCTGAAGCGCCACGAGGACGCGCTCGCGATCGGCCGGGGCGGCCACGAGGTCTTCAAGCGGATCGCCGCACTGCCGGTGCCGACCTTCGCGTACTACAACGGCGCGGCGATGGGCGGCGGCGTCGAGATCGGGCTGCACTGCACGTACCGTACGGTCTCGGCGGCGCTGCCCGCGTTCTCGCTGCCCGAGGTCTTCCTCGGTCTGGTGCCCGGCTGGGGCGGCTGCACACTGCTGCCCAACCTGATCGGCGCGGAGCGCGCGGTCAAGGTCGTCATCGAGAACTCCCTCAACCAGAACAAGCAGCTCAAGGGCGGTCAGGTCTACGACCTGGGGATCGCGGACGCGCTGTTCGACGGGGCGGACTTCCTGGAGCAGTCGCTGGTCTGGACGGCGTCGGTGCTCAAGGGCGAGGTGATCGTCGGGCGCCCCGAGATCGACCGGGGCGAGGCGTGGGACGCGGCCGTGGCGCACGGGCGCTCCGTCGCCGACTCCAAGGTGGGCGCCGCGGCCCCCGCCGCGTACCGCGCGCTGGACATCATCGCGGCGGCGAAGGACGGCGACCTCCAGGCCGGCTTCGACGCGGAGGACCAGGCCCTCGCGGACCTGATCATGGGCGGTGAACTGCGGTCGGGGATCTACGCGTTCAACCTGGTGCAGAAGCGCGCCAAGCGGCCGGCCGGCGCGCCGGACAAGTCGCTGGCCCGCCCGGTCACCAAGGTGGGTGTCGTGGGCGCGGGGCTGATGGCCTCGCAGCTGGCGCTGCTGTTCCTGCGCCGTCTTGAGGTGCCGGTCGTGCTGACCGACATCGACCAGGACCGGATCGACAAGGGCGTGGGCTATGTCCACGGCGAGATCGACAAGCTGCTGCTGAAGTCCCGGATCAACCAGGACAAGGCCAACCGGCTCAAGGGCCTGGTCTCCGGTGTGCTGGACAAGGCCGAGGGGTTCGCGGACGCGGACTTCGTCATCGAGGCCGTGTTCGAGGAAATGAGCGTCAAGCAGCAGGTGTTCGCGGAGGTCGAGGCGGTCGCCCCGGCGCACGCGATCCTCGCCACGAACACCTCGTCGCTGTCGGTCACCGAGATGGCCTCGAAGCTGAAGAACCCGGAGCGGGTCGTCGGCTTCCACTTCTTCAACCCGGTCGCGATCCTGCCGCTGCTGGAGATCGTGCGCGGCGAGCGGACCGACGACGCGTCGCTGGCCACCGCGTTCGGGGTGGCGAAGAAGCTGAAGAAGACGGCGGTGCTGGTGAAGGACGCGCCCGCGTTCGTCGTCAACCGGATCCTCACCCGCTTCATGGGCGAGATCCAGAACGTCATCGACGAGGGCACGCCGGTCGAGGTGGCGGAGCGCGCGGTGGAGCCGCTGGGGCTGCCGATGTCGCCGCTGGTCCTGCTGGAGCTGGTCGGCCCGGCGATCGGCCTGCATGTCTCCGAGACCCTGCACGGCGCGTTCCCGGACCGGTTCACGGTCTCCGAGAACCTGGCCGCGGTGGTCAGGGCGGGCAAGCGCGGCTTCTACGTGTACGAATCCGGAGTGCCGGAGCTGGACCCGGAGGTCGCGGCGCTGCTGAAGCAGGGCGACACCGTGCTGACGGAGGAGCAGACGCGCGAGCGGGTGCTGGACGCGGTGGCGGAAGAGATCGGTCTGATGCTGGCCGAGGGCGTCGTCGCCGAGGCGCAGGACATCGACCTGTGTCTGATCACGGGCGCGGGCTGGCCCTTCCACCTGGGCGGTGTCACCCCGTACCTGGACCGCGCGGGCGTCTCGGAGCGGGTGAACGGCAAGCCGTTCCTGGCGCCGGGCGTGGCGAGCGTGCCCGTGTGACGCGGTGACGCCGTGACGCCGTGACGCCGTGAGCTGATCCGGTGGTGCCGGACGGGCCGTACGGGAGTCCCCGTACGGCCCGCTCCTTTCCCGGCCAGTGGCGTCTGCCCGGGCCGGTGGCGTCAGATCGTCCGCCAGGCCTCCAGCGCCAGGCCCGCCTCGTCCTTCTGCCGGGTGACGCGCAGGGCGCCGTCGAGTCCGCGGCAGGCCAGGACCACCCGGCCCGTGCCGTCCAGGGCGAGCGCCGGGGCGCCCGCGCAGGGCTCGCCGGTGGGGGTCCAGTTCAGGCCCGCGTCCTCGTCCTCGGTGGGGTACGCGGCGACCTGGAGGCGGCCGTCGGGGCCGCGGCCGGCCAGGATCGTGCAGTCGTACCCGTCGACGGGTGTACGGAGCAGGGCGAGCGGGCCGGTGCCGGGGCCGCCGAGGGCGACGGGGGCGATCCCGGGGCGCCAGGCGCGGACGGTGCCGTCGTCGGCGTCGCGCCAGAAGCGGGTGAGCCGTCCGGTGCCGGTGGCCCCGGCGGTGACCGTGCCGGGCGCGACGGACGCGACGGGTTCGTCCTCGGCGCGCGCCAGTTTCGCGTCGGGCGCCCCGCGGAGCCAGCGCACCGTGCCGCCCCCGGCGGGGACGAGGATGTCGATGGCCCCGCCGTCGGTGACGGCGGCGGAGGTCTCGCCGGTCAGGGTCGTGTCCGCGGCGTTGGCACCGCCCCACGGCTGCCAACGGCCGGTGGGCGACTGGTGCTTGGCGGAGAGACCGCCGTTGGCGTTGCGTACGAACAGGTGCATCGAACCCGTCGTGTCCAGGACGGCGGACGGCATGCCGATGCGGGCGCCCTTCTCGCGGTCCTTGCCGTGCGGATTGCCCACGGACTGCCAGTCCCGCAGCGGCCGGCCCGTCTGGAACTGCACGGCGTGGACGAGATCGCGCTCGACGGCTCCGCCGGCGCCCGGCCGGTCCCGTACCCCCAGCAGATGGACGAAGCCGTCGGCGCCCTGCGCGACCGCCGTGTACGGCAGGAGGCCGGCCAGGGGCAGCGACTCGGGACCCGACCACTCGGGGCCGCCGGTCCGGGTCTCGGTCCAGCGGAGGACGCCGCCCGGGGTGGGCGCGTACGCCGTCAGCCTGCCGTCCTTGCCGCGCAGCAGCCAGCCGGTGACCGGGGGGAGCGAGGAGTCCGCGAGCGGCTCGGCCGGGGTGTGGTGCGGTGCCATGGCCTGCCGCCACCTCCCCGAGTGCGAGAAATCCCGGACAACGATAGTACGCGGGGGTATGCGGCGGAGGTTCGGGGAGTCACCCGGGGCGCCCGGCGGCTGACGGGCGGGTGACTGTGGCACGCTGCGGAGGTGCTGAACAAGCTGATCGTCGACGCGGCGAACGTGGTCGGTTCCGTGCCCGACGGGTGGTGGCGCGACCGGCGCGGGGCCACCGAGCGGCTGCGCGACTCACTGGTGCCGTTCGCGGCGGAGGGGGTGGCCGGGCAGCCGGGCCCCGTCGAGGTCGTCCTCGTCGTGGAGGGCGCGGCCCGGGGCGTGGAGTCGGTGCCGGGCGTACGGGTGGAGCCGGCGGCCGGCAGCGGGGACGACCTGATCGTGGAGCTGGCGGCGGGGGCGGCGCGGGACGGGGTGGGCTGCCTCGTGGTCACCGCCGACCGGGAACTGCGGCTGCGCGTGGCGGCGTACGGTGCGCGCTGCGCGGGGCCGAGGACCGTACGGGAGCCGCCGGACGAGCCCGCGTAGCCGCGGGCCCGCCCGGGACGGTCCCCGGGGCCCGGCCCGGCGTCAGCGCGGTGTGTTGATCCGGCTGTGTGCCCGGCCGTACATGAAATACACGACGCAGCCGATGACCATCCAGATGCCGAAGCGCAGCCAGGTCTCGGCGGGCAGGTTGAGCATCAGCCACAGGGAGGCCAGTACGGACGCGATCGGCACCCAGGGCACCAGCGGGGCGCGGAAGGCACGCGGCAGGTCCGGGCGCGTGCGGCGCAGGATGATGACGCCGAGCGCGACCACGATGAAGGCGAACAGGGTGCCGATGTTGACGAGTTCGGCCAGTTCCTCGATGGAGGTGAAGCCCGCGACGATCGCGACGAGCACCCCGAGGAGGATGGTGGAGCGGTGAGGCGTGCCGAACTTCGGGTGGACGTGGGAGAAGGTCCTCGGCAGCAGTCCGTCCCGGCTCATCGCGAAGAAGACCCGGGTCTGGCCGAGCAGCAGGATCATGCAGACCGAGGTGAGCCCGACGGCCGCGCCGAAGCTGATCAGGCCGGCCCAGAAGGGTTGGCCGACGGCCTTGAAGGCGTCGGCGAGCGGGGCTTCCACGGAGAGTTCGGTGTAGTGCTGCATGCCGGTGACGACGAGGGACACGGCGACGTAGAGCACGGTGCAGATGAAGAGCGAGCCGAGGATGCCGCGGGGCACGTCGCGCTGCGGGTTGCGGGTCTCCTCGGCGGCGGTGGCGACGATGTCGAAGCCGATGAAGGCGAAGAAGACGACGGCCGCCGCGGTGAAGATCCCCATGACGCCGAAGTTGGTGGGCGTGTACCCGGCCATGAGCTGGATGATCGGCGCGGCGAGACCGCCGCCGGCGGTGGCCGTCTCGGCCGGCGGGATGAACGGCTTGTAGTTGGAGCCGGTGATGAAGAAGGCGCCGACGACGACCACGAGCAGGACGACGGTGACCTTGACGGCGACGATGACGCCGGTGATCCGGGAGGAGAGCTTCACCCCGGCGACGAGGATCGCGGTCAGGACGAGAACGAGCAGGAAGGCCAGGAGGTCGAAGCCGAACTTCCCGTTCTGGGTGCCGGAGAGGTAGTCGGGCAGGCTCGCCCCGGCGTTGCCGAGCAGGGAGCGTACGTATCCGGACCAGCCGACGGCGACGACCGCGCAGCCGAGGGCGAGTTCGAGGACGAGGTCCCAGCCGATGATCCAGGCGGGGAGTTCGCCGAGGGAGGCGTACGAGAAGGTGTACGCGGATCCGGCGACCGGCACGGTCGAGGCGAACTCGGCGTAGCAGAGCGCGGCCAGGGCGCAGACGATGCCCGCGACGACGAAGCCGAGGGCGGTGGCGGGTCCGGCGGTCTGCTTGGCGACGACGCCCGTCAGCACGAAGATGCCGGTGCCGATGATCACTCCGACGCCGAAGACCGTCAGGTCGAGCGCGGAGAGGGTCTTCTTGAGCGCGTACTCGGGTTCTTCGGTGTCGCGAATGGACTGCTCTACGTTTTTTGTGCGGAATAGACCACTTCGGGCCGGTCCCGGGTCCTGCTGCGTACTCACCGGCGTACCTCCGTGTGCGCGTTCATCCGGCAATGATCGAGAGGCTGCGGGCCCCGAATACCCGGTATCGGCACAATTCACACGGATGGGCCGTTCCGACCGCCCTGGACGGGTGGTCGGAACGGCCCATTCGCGCCATCCGGCGCGGTCGGATCCGGACGGCCGGCGCCGGAGGGGTGGTCAGTCGCGGGCGACCTCGGCGGACGCGCCGGTCAGCCGGCCGTCGAGCTTCGCCACCAGGCCGGTGACCTGGCGGGCGATGTCCGGCGCGGTCAGCCCGATCTCGGCCATGACCTCCTTGCGGGAGGCGTGGTCGAGGAAGCGCGGCGGGATGCCGAAGTCCCGCAGCGGTACGTCGACCCCGGCGTCCCGCAGCGCCTGCGCGACGGCCGAGCCGACGCCGCCGACGCGGCCGTTGTCCTCGACGGTGACGACGACGCGGTGCTGCTCGGCGAGCGGGGCGAGCGCCTCGTCCACCGGCTTGACCCAGCGGGGGTCGACGACCGTCGTGGTGATGCCCTGCCGGTCGAGCAGGCCGGCGATCTCCAGGCACATCGGGGCGAGCGCGCCGACGGAGACGAGCAGCACGTCGGCCGGGCCCTCCTCGGGCCTGCGCAGCACGTCCATGCCGCCGATCCGGCCGAGGGCGGCGACGGCCGGGCCGACGGCGCCCTTGGAGTAGCGGACCACGGTCGGGGCGTCCTCGACCGCGACGGCCTCCCGGAGCTGGGCGCGCACCTGGTCGGCGTCGCGCGGGGCGGCGATCCGCAGGCCCGGCACGCACTGGAGCATCGACATGTCCCACATGCCGTTGTGCGAGGCGCCGTCGGTGCCGGTGACGCCGGCCCGGTCGAGAACAAACGTCACTCCACAGCGGTGCAGGGCGACGTCCATCAGGACCTGGTCGAAGGCGCGGTTGAGGAAGGTCGCGTAGAGGGCGAACACGGGGTGCACCCCGCCGGTGGCGAGGCCCGCCGCGGAGACCGCGCCGTGCTGCTCGGCGATGCCGACGTCGTAGACGCGGTCGGGGAACGCCTTCGCGAACTTCTCCAGGCCGACCGGCTGGAGCATGGCCGCGGTGATCGCGACGATGTCCTCGCGCTCGTGGCCGAGCTTGACCATCTCCTCGCCGAAGACCGAGGTCCAGTCCATGCCGGCGGCGGCGATGGGCAGGCCGGTGTCGGGGTGGATGGGGCCGATGCCGTGGAAGTGGTCGGCCTCGTCCTGCTCGGCCGGCTCGTAGCCGCGGCCCTTCTCCGTGATGCAGTGCACGATGACCGGGCCGCCGAAGCGCTTGGCGCGCACCAGCGCGGACTCCAGGGCCTCGATGTCGTGGCCGTCGATCGGGCCGACGTACTTGAGGCCGAGGTCCTCGAACATGCCCTGCGGGGCGATGAAGTCCTTGAGGCCCTTCTTGGCGCCGTGCAGCGTGTCGTACAGGGGGCGGCCGACGACCGGGGTGCGCTCCAGGAGGTCCTTGCCGCGGGCCAGGAAGCGCTCGTAACCGTCGGTGGTGCGCAGGGTCGCCAGGTGGTTGGCGAGGCCGCCGATGGTCGGCGCGTACGACCGCTCGTTGTCGTTGACGACGATGACGAGCGGGCGGTCCTTGGCGGCGGCGATGTTGTTGAGCGCCTCCCAGGCCATGCCGCCGGTGAGGGCGCCGTCCCCGATCACGGCGACGACGTGGTCGTCCTTCTTCAGGACCTCGTTGGCCTTGGCGAGGCCGTCGGCCCAGCCGAGGACGGTGGAGGCGTGGGAGTTCTCGATGATGTCGTGGTCGGACTCGGCGCGGGACGGGTAGCCGGAGAGGCCGTCCTTGCTCCGCAGCTTCGAGAAGTCCTGACGTCCCGTGAGCAGTTTGTGCACGTACGACTGGTGGCCCGTGTCGAACAGGACCTTGTCCTGCGGGGAGTCGTAGACACGGTGCAGGGCGATGGTCAGCTCGACGACCCCGAGGTTGGGGCCGAGGTGGCCGCCGGTCTTGGAGACCGCGTCCACGAGAAAGGACCGGATCTCGCCGGCCAGCTCCTGGAGCTGCTCCGGGCCGAGCCGGTCCAGATCGCGCGGTCCCCTGATGCGGGTCAGCATCGCCACCCGTGCCTCCTTGCGTATATGAGCCGTCGAGCCCTGCCGATCAGCCGAGTCTAATGTTCCACTCGGGCGGGTGGACGCCGGGCGGTGCGTTGTGCGTCACCCGTTCGGCCGTAGGCATGTCATATCAGTGTGCCCTTGAGGGGCTCCTGATACGCCGGTGGTTCCGGCGTGGTACGACACGGCCCGGCACCCGGTGGTTCACCGGGTGCCGGGCGCGGCCGTGCGCGGTGCGCGGGGCGGGGGATCAGGCGCGGCCCGCGGTCTTCTGGGTCTTGCGGGTGACGGCGTCGATGACCACGGTCGCCAGCAGGACGGCGCCGGTGATCATGAACTGGATCGCCGAGGCGATGCCCTGGAGGGCCAGCCCGTACTGGATGGAGACGATCACCAGCACACCGAGCAGCGCGTTCCAGGTGCGGCCCCGGCCGCCGAAGAGGCTGGTGCCGCCGATGACGGCCGCCGCGATGGCGTTCATCAGCAGGTCGCCGCTGCCCGCGCCCTGGTTGGCCGAGGCGATCTTGGAGGCGATGAAGAGGCCGCCGACCGCCGCGAACGTACCGGCGATCGAGAAGACCGAGATCCGGATCAGCGTGACGTTGATACCGGCGCGACGGGACGCCTCGACGCTGCCGCCGAGGGCGAAGATCTTCCGGCCGTACGCGGTGCGGCGCAGCACGAAGTCGGTGACGACGAGCACGAGGAGGAAGATCACGACCGCCAGGGGCAGGCCCTTGTACTGGTTGTAGAGGATCGCCACGCCGAAGGAGAGGACGGCGAGCAGCCCGGTGCGCAGCAGGATCTCGCTCAGCGGGCGGGACGGGACTCCGGCCGCCTCGCGCCGGCGGTTGTCGAGGAACGCCGTGAGGAAGTACGCGGCGACCGCGACGACGGCGAGGCCGTAGGCCGCCGCGACATCGGTGAAGTAGTAGCTGGTGAGCTGGGTGATCACACCGTCGGGGGTGAGGTTGATCGTGCCGTTGCTGCCGAGGATCTGAAGCATGAAGCCGGACCAGAAGAGCAGTCCGGCCAGAGTGACGGCGAAGGCGGGGGCGCCGACGCGGGCGAAGAAGAAGCCGTGGACCGCGCCGATGGCCGCGCCGCTGACGATGGCGACGACCAGGGCCAGCCACTCGTTCATGCCGTGCGTGACGCTCAGCACGGCGACGATGGCGCCGGACACCCCGCTGACCGAGCCGACCGAGAGGTCGATCTCGCCGAGCAGCAGGACGAAGACGATGCCGACGGCGATCATCCCGGTGCCGACCATGGCGACGGAGATGTCGGAGAGATTGCCCGCGGTGAGGAAGTTCGAGTTGAGGCTCTGGAAGATGGCCCAGATGACGACGAGTCCGATGACGACGGGTATGGAGCCCAGGTCGCCCGCGCGTATCCGCCGCTTGAACTCGGTCAGGTATCCGGCGAAGCCCTGTTCGCGTACGAGCAGCCGGGGGTCGACCGCGGTGACCGCGCCGTCCGCGGCGGGCGGGGCGTCCACCGGAGTGGGGGCCGGCGGCTTGGCGTCGGTGCTCTTGGCGAGCGACGGGGAGGTCTTGTCCGTACTCACTTCTGAACCTCCACGTTGCGCGAGGCGCGGCGGGTCACCGCGTTGTCCGTGGCGCCGGTGATGGCGGCGATGATCTCCTCCTGCGAGGTGCTCGCGACATCGAAGACACCGTTGTTGCTGCCGAGCCTGAGCACGGCGACCCGGTCGGCGACGGCCTTGACGTCCGCCATGTTGTGACTGATGAGGAGGACGGCGAGGCCGCGCTCCCGGAGCCGCTCGACGAGGTCGAGGACCTGGGCGGTCTGCTCGACACCGAGGGCCGCGGTCGGCTCGTCGAGGATGACGAGCTTGGGTTCGCCGAGCATGGAGCGGGCGATGGCCACGGTCTGGCGCTGACCGCCGGAGAGCGAGGCGATCGGGATACGGACGCTGGGGATCCGGATCGACAGCGTTGTCAGCAGCTCGCGCGAGCGGCGCTCCATCTCGACCTCGTCGAGCACGCCCCAACTGCGCAGCTCGCGGCCGAGGTAGAGGTTTCCGACGACATCGATGTTGTCGCAGAGCGCGAGATCCTGGTAGACGGTCGCGATGCCCAGGTTCTGGGCATCGTGCGGCCGGCCGATCGAGACGGGCCTGCCTTCCCACTCGATGACGCCGTCGTCGACCGGGTGGACGCCGGCGATGGTCTTCACCAGCGTGGATTTCCCGGCGCCGTTGTCGCCCACGAGGGCGACCACCTCGCCGGAGTGGACCTCAAGCTCTACGTCGGTGAGCGCCTGGACGGCACCGAACCGCTTGGAGACCCCTCGCAACGCCAGCACGGGCGTAGCGGTCACATGAACCATCTCCTTCGCCGCCTGACCGGCGGGGATGCCGCGCCGGGGGGGGTAGGCGCGGTGGTCGAGCACAGAACGGGGGGGGGAGCCTGCCGCGCGGAGATCGGGGGCGCGGCGGGCGGGGCGACCCGCGACGGCGGCCGGGGACGGCTGCCGTCGCGGGTCCGTCCGGCGCCTGGTGCCGCGACCCGGCGAGCTCTGCCACGGGGCAGTGCTCGCCGGGCCGGGCACCAGCCCTGGCTGCGGGGCGTTGACGGGCGGGGCGCCGGACAGGCTTGCGGGTGCCGGGACCTACTTGAGGCCGATCGCGTCGCAGCCGGCCTTGTACTTGGCGGTGCAGATCTCGGCGACCGTGTAGATGCCGTCCTTGATCACGGTGTCGTTGATGTTGTCCTTGGTCAGCGAGACGACCGGGACGATCACCGACGGGACGCCCTTGGTGGTGGGGCTGTCGACCTTGGACGTGGCGATGGAGTCGAGCTTCTCGCCCTTGCCGAGCGCGACGGCCAGCTCGGCCGCGATCTCGGCCTCCGTCGGGTACGACTTGTAGACGCTCATGAACTGCTCACCGGCGACGATGCGCTGCACGCCGTTGAGCTCGGCGTCCTGTCCGGTGACCGGGGGGAGCTTGCTGAAGCCGGCGCCCTTGAGGGCGGTGATGATGCCGCCCGCCATGCCGTCGTTGGCGGAGTAGACCCCGATGATCTTGTCCTTGCCCAGCGCGGTGATGGCGCCTTCCATGTTGGCGTTGGCGTTCTCCGGCTTCCACTCCTTGGTGTCGTACGACTTGCCGATGTTCACCTTGCCGTCGAGGACGGAGAGCGCGCCCTTCTTGAAGAAGGCGGCGTTCGGGTCGGTGACGGCGCCGTTCATCATGACGATGTCGCCGGACTTGGCCTTGTCCCCCAGCTCGTCCAGGAGCGCCTGGCCCTGGACCCTGCCGACCTCTTCGTTGTCGAAGGAGGTGTACGCGTCGATCGGGCCCTCGGCGAGCCGGTCGTACGCCACGACCGGTATGCCGGCGTCCTTGGCCTTCTTGACCGAGCTGGCGATGGCCTTCGAGTCGACGGCGTCCACGACCAGCACGCTCACCTTGTTGGTGATCATGGTCTCGACCTGCTGGCTCTGCGTCGTCGCGTCCTGCTTGGCGTTGGCGTAGACGACCTTGCCGGTGCCGTCGGTCAGCTCGCTGACCTTCTTCTCGATCAGCGGCTTGTCGAACTTCTCGTACCGGGCGGTCTGGTTCTCCGGCAGGAGCAGCCCGACGGTGATCGGGCCCTTCTTGTCCGACGTGGACGCTTCGGCCTTGTCTCCGGACTCCTTGGCGCTGCCGCAGGCGGCGAGGGAGACGGCCATCGCGGTAGCGACGGTGGCCACGGCGGCGCGACGCATCTTTGCGTTCACTTCAAAAACCTCCCTGACGAGGCCGCGTCGTTGCGGCCGAGGTGGCTGGAAGTCAACTCCGGTCCGTAGTCGGCGTCAAGGAGTAAATCCTTAACGAGATGACAACGGTGCCATTCATTATCTAAGTGAAGGCGGGAGCGGAGACGGACGAGGCGGCGGGCGTGGCGGCGGGAAGTGCGCTCTCCAGCAGGGTCGAATCGCCCATCTCGCTCAGTACGAGCGCCAGCGCCCCGAGCACCTCGGCCCGGCCCCCGAGCGCCCCGGGGAGCACCGAGAGCTGCCGCGCGGCGCTCGGGATGGCGTACCGGGAGACGGACTCCCGTATCGGTCCGAGCACCAGTTCCCCGGCCTCCGCCAGGTCCCCGCCGAGCACCACGCGGCTGGGGTTCAGGAGGTTGCAGAGGTTGGCGACGCCGCTGCCGACATGGCGGCCGACGTCCGCGATCACCCGGCGGCAGCCGGGGTCGCCCTCGCGGGCGAGCTGGACGACGCGCTCCATGGTCAGGCCGGCGCCGTGGCTGGACCGGAGCAGGGGCAGCACGTAGCGGGTCGCCGCGAAGGTCTCCAGGCAGCCGCGGTTGCCGCAGCGGCAGACGGGGCCGGACTCGTCCAGCGTGATGTGCCCGATCTCGCCCGCCGTGCCACCGGGGCCCCGGTAGATCTGGCCCTCGATGACCAGCCCCGCGCCGACGCCGCTGCCGACCTTGATGTACGCGAGGTCGCTGACCCCGCGCCCGCTCCCCCAGACCAGTTCGCCGAGGGCGCCGAGGTTGGCGTCGTTGTCGACGTACACCGGGACGCCGAGGCGTCCGGCCAGTTCGTCGCCGGGGTTGATGCCGGTCCAGCCCGGCAGGATCGAGGTGGAGCCGAGCGTGCCCGATTCGACGTCGATGGGGCCCGGCACCCCGAGCCCCACACCGATCACCTTCTGACGGCTGACGCCGGTGGTCACGATCAGCCGCTCGACCAGTTCCTCGGCGCGGCCGAAGCCGTGCGCCGAGGAGGCGTCCACGTCGAGGGGTTCCGCTTCCTCGGCGAGCACCTGGTGGGCGAGGTTGCCGACCGCCACGCGCAGATGCGTATGGCCGAAGTCGACACCGACGACGATGCCCGCGTCCCCGCTGAGCGAGACGCTGCGGGCCCGCCGGCCGCCGGCCGAGGTGGGGGTGACCTGGACCGTTCCGCCGTCCTTCAGCTCACGGACGATGTTGGAGACCGTGGCCGCCGACAGACCCGTGCTCCGTGCGATCTCCGCCTGGGTCAGTGCACCGGCCAGGCGCACCGCGCGTACGACCCGTTCGAGGTTGGCCCGGTGCAGAGACGACTGCGACCCTGGAGTCTCCACGACTCATCCACTCCTGCCCTTGACGCACGGCACGACCACCGCCGCCGGCCGGGGCCGCACCGCTGAGACCCCGACCTATCTCCAACTTGTGAACCCTAAGCTCAGCTTTCGGGCCCGCCCCCGTCAAGACCTTGAGCAAAGTGAACGCGCCGAACCGCCCGTCGGACAGCGACGACGGGCGGTTGGACCGTACCTTCCGGCCCGGTACGGAGGGCCAGCCCTACTTGAGCGCTCCCGCCGTCAGTCCCGCGACGACCTGCCGCTGGAAGATGATGTACGCGGCGAGCACCGGCAGCATCGCCATCACCAGCCCGGCGAAGAGCCCCGACCAGTCGCCCTTGTACCCCTGGCTGACCGCGAGCTGCACCAGCCCCTGGGAGAGGACCTTGCGGTCCGGGTCGGTGTTGAGCACCGTGGGCAGCAGGTACTGGTTCCACTGGCCGAGGAAGTTGAAGATGCCGACGCTGATCAGGCCCGGCCTGGCCATCGGCAGCATCACCTGGAAGAACGTCCGGGTGTGCGAGGCACCGTCGATGAGCGCGGCTTCCGCGACCGAGGTAGGCAGGGTTCTGAAGAAGGAGGTCAGGAAGAAGACCGTGAACGGCAGCGAGTAGGCGATGTAGACCAGGATCAGGCCGTGGAGGGAGTTGAGCAGGCCCAGATTGTTCATGACGAAGAACAACGGGACCAGCGCCAGGATGATCGGGAAGCTCATCCCGCCGATGAACAGGTAATAGATGAACCGGTTCCCGGGGAACTCGAAGCGGGCCAGGACGTACGCCGCCATCGAGCCGAAGAGCAGCGTGCCGGTCAGCGAACCGGCGACCACCAGGATGGTGTTGAGGAAGTAGTCGCTCATGTGCGCCTGGGTCCAGGCGCGCGACCAGTTCTCGAAGTGCAGCTGGTCCGGCAGTGCCCAGGGGCTGGTGAAGATGGACCGGTCGTCCTTGAAGGACGTCATGACCGCCCAGAGCAGCGGCATGGCGACCAGGAACGCCCAGATGACGAGCACGCCGTGCGAGAAGACGTTGAGGACGCCGCCGGTCGCGCTCTCCTTCGGCGCGGGCGCGTCGGTCTTGGTCACGGCGGTCCGGGTCACGGGGTCCGCCGCGGGGGGCAGATCGGCCGGCGGAGGGGTGTCGGTGGTCTTCATCAGTACTCCAGCCGCTCACGTCGGCCCAGCCGCATCACGAGGGCGGAGAAGGCCAGCGTGACGAGGAGCAGGGCGACACCGATCGTGGTCGCATAGCCCGCCTGACCGTCACGGAACGCCTTCTGGTAGACGAGCAGGGTCAGGACATTGGTGGAATCAGCGGGCCCGCCGGGACCCACGGTCATGATCTGGACGACCGCGAAGGACTCCGCGCCGAGCGCGAGGATCCCCATGTAGACCCAGCCGGACTGCACGGTGTCCCAGAGCAGCGGCAGGGTGATGCGGAAGAAGGTCGTGAACCGGCTGGCGCCGTCCAGCAGCGCCGCCTCGTAGAAGTCCTTCGGGATGGAGGCCATGCCCGCGGAGAAGAGGACCACGAAGAAGCCGGTCGTGCTCCAGACGAGGACGGCCATCACGCACCACAGCGCGAGGTTCGGATCGCCGAGCCAGTCGGGCTTCACGCTGTCCAGGCCGACCGCGGAGAACGCGGAGTTGATGGCGCCGCTGTTCGGGTTGTACGCGAACTGGAAGAGCAGCGCGACGATCGCGATCGAGAGCACCTGCGGGAAGAAGTACACGATCTTGTAGAAGGACGAGCCGCGGACCCCCGAGATCGCCGCCCCCTTGCGGCTCCGCCCGCCGACGTTGAGCATGAACGAGAAGAACAGCGCGAGGCCGAGCACGACCACGGGCAGCAGCAGCGCGAAGAGCAGGCTGTGCTGGAGCGAGCTCCAGAAGGTGCTGTCGTCGAGCATCCGGCTGTAGTTGTCGAAGCCCGTCAGCGAGAAGTCCGGGCTCAGCCCGGTCCAGTCCGTGAACGAGTAGTAGATGGACTGCACGAACGGCCATACGACGAAAAGCGCGTACAGCGCGAGGGGGCCGATCAGGAACCCCACGATGAAACGGTACTTGCCGTGCTGCATGTCTCCCGACCCCGAATCTCCGGCGCCGTGACGCCGTGCCGCTCTGGGACCCCGTACGACGGGCCGTGTCCGGGAACCCCGGCCCGTCGTACGGGATCCCCGGACGCTTCCGCCGCTACCGGTGCTTGTAGTGCTTGATGGAGGTGTCCTTGGCCGTGGCGTCCGCGAACTCCTGGCACTTCTTGACCGCCTCGGCGGGCGTCATGCGCCCGGCCATCATCTCGCCGAGCACGCCCACCCCGATCTTCTGCTTCTGCAGTTCGACGTACCAGTCCTGCATGCGCGGGTTGAGCACGTTGTCACCCGCCTTGGCGAGCGCGTCGACACCGGACTGGAGCGCGGTGGAGAGGGTGAGCCCGTCGGTGCCGCCGTTGAACGCGCTCAGCGACTTCACCTTCGACGTGAAGTTCTTCGAGGACGCCTCGCTCAGCATGATGCGGAGCTGCTCCATGCCGCCGTCCGGGTTCTTGGCCTTGGCGGGCACGATGAACGGCTCGCCGCCGGAGGCCCACAGCGTGCCGAACGGCAGCTTGTCCGAGCTGTCCAGGCTGGACGGCGCGGCCACCTTCATCTGGAAGTCCTTCGGGGTGGTCTTCGCCGCCTCGTTCTCCACCCAGGAGCCGTTGGGGAGGAAGAGCGCCTGGCCCTCGGTCCACGCGGTCTGCGACTGCGTGTGGTCGAGACCGGGGGTGCCCTGGAGGATGTACCCCTTCTTGAACAGCTCGAAGTACGCCTCGAACGCGGACTTCACGGCCGGGTGCTTCCAGGCGTTCGGCTCCAGGTTGTCGATGGCGTCCAGGACCTCAGAGCCGCCGATCTTCCCGATGAACGGGGAGAGCGAGAAGGGGAGGTAGTACGGGTACTTGCCGGCGTACGTCCATCCCGCGATGCCCTTCTTCTTGGCCTTCTCGCAGAGGGCCAGCATCGCGTCCCAGTCCTCGGGGTACGCGGCGTCGAGCTTGTCGAGGGCGGTCTGCGAGTACCAGACGCCGTACACCGTGTAGGCGTAGTACATGATCCAGACCGGGTCGCCGTCGAGCTGGCCCATCTCCAGGACGCCGGGGCGCAGCGTGTCGCGGACCTTCTTCGACGGGTCGTCGTACGACGGGGCGTCCATCAGCGGGGTCAGGTCGGTGAGCTGCTTCTTACCGGCCAGGACGCCCATGTCCATCTGCTCGGCGCCGGAGTTGTCGATCAGGTCGGGCGGGGTACCGCCGTTGAAGCGCGGCGACAGCTCGGACTGGATCTTCTGGGTGGAGCCGAACTTCACCTTCGCCTTGGGGAAGGCCGTCTCGTACTGCTTGACGGCGTCCGTGGCGTACTCCGTACCGAATCCGCCGTTGAACAGGACGAAGTCGAGCGGCGCGCTCTCGTTCACCCCGAGCGGGTTCTTCTCGGACGTCTTGCCCTTCTCGACCTTCTTGTCGCTGCCGCTGTCGCTGCTCGCGCAGGAGGCGAGGAAGCTCATCGTCGGGACGGTGATCAGCCCGATCGCGGCGGACCGCTTGATCACATCACGACGGCCGAGGCCCGCGTTGTCGTTCCGAGCGGAGGTGGATCCCATGCTCAAGTCCTCGCCTTCTCCAGGACTCAGGCGGTGTACCGGTCGCCCGTCCTTCTCACCTGAGGAGAAGGGCTCCGCCACCGCGGTCGATTGAAGCTGGGTCGTGCAGGAATGCTGTGCTCGATCATGTTCGGCCATCACGGCGGACGCCGACAGGTATAGTCCATTTCCTGTCAACTGAGCAAGATCAAAAGCGAGTTTGGACGGCAGTCTTTCCCTAGTTGAGACCTCCCGGACACGCACGCCGGTTGCGTACGGATTCGACGGCACCGGCGTTCGACCCGCGCCCGGTTCCGGACACGCCATCCTTCCAACACCCTTGACACCACTGTGCACTTAGCCCCTACTGGACCTGCCCGTCTGGTTTGACAACGTTGTCCGACTCGGTACGCAGGAGGAAAGCTCGGTATGCAGCTCAGACCCGGACTCCGCCCCGGACCATGGCATTCGGCCGCCCTGGTGGCGGCCGCCTCACTGCTCGTCGTCACGGCCCAATCCGCCGTCGCGGCCCAGTCCGCCGGGCCGCGTCCGGCGGACAGAGAATTCACGTCCTCGTTCGAACAGGAGGAACCCCAGCCGGACTGGCGTAACACCGTCGAGGTGGGAGCCGACGGCGAGAAGCGGTCATCCGGTGTCGACGGCGGCTTCACCAACGGGATTCCGGGCAATGTCACCGACCGGGTGGTGGACCTGCGCGCCAGCGGGGAGAACACCGGCTCCGGCGAGACCAAGGAGAACCTGGTCGACGTCCGGTCCGCCACGAAGTGGCTGGCGTTCACGCCCACCGCCTGGGTCGAGTTCGACCTCGACGAGCCGGTCAAGGTCGTCACGTACGCCCTGACCTCGGCCAACGACCACGCGGAGCGCGACCCCCGGGACTGGACGCTCCAGGGTTCCACCGACGGCAAGGAGTGGAAGGACCTGGACACCCGTAAGGACCAGGCCTTCCCGGAGCGCTTCCGGACCGTGTCCTACGACATCGACCCGGCGGCCGCGGGCGCCTACCGGCACTACCGGCTGGACATCACACGGAACAACGGCGCTTCCGACGCGACCCAGTTGGCCGATGTGCAGTTCTCCGACGGCGGCACGGACGCCCCCGCGCCGCAGGACATGCGCACCCAGGTCGACCGGGGCCCGGCCGGCTCCCCCACCGCCAAGTCGGGCGCGGGCTTCACCGGGAAGAGGGCGCTGAAGTACTCGGGCACGCACCGCGCGGAGGGGCGCGCGTACTCGTACAACAAGGTCTTCGACGTGAATGTGGCGGTACGGCGTGACACGGCGCTCTCGTACCGGATCTACCCCGCCATGGACGGGACGGACCTGAACTACCCCGCCACCAACGTGTCGGTGGACCTCGCCTTCACCGACGGCACCTATCTGAGTGAGCTGAACGCGACCGACACCCACGGCGGGGCGCTGACCCCGCAGGGCCAGGGCGACGCCAAGCGGCTCTACGTCAACCAGTGGAACCAGGTGGACGCCAGAATCGGCCAGGTCGCGCAGGGCAAGACCGTCGACCGGGTCCTGGTCGCGTACGACTCCCGTAAGGGACCGGGGGAGTTCGAGGGATGGCTCGACGACATCACCCTGGCGCCCAAGGCGGCCGAGAAGCCGCTCGCCCGGCTCTCCGACTACGCGTCCACCACCCGGGGCACCAACTCCAGCGGCTCGTTCTCCCGCGGCAACAACTTCCCCGCGACCGCCGTGCCGAACGGGTTCAACTTCTGGACGCCGGTGACCAACGCCGGGTCGACGAGCTGGCTGTACGAGTACAGCCGCGGCAACAACGCCGACAACCTCCCCACCCTCCAGGCGTTCGCCGCGAGCCACCAGCCGAGCCCGTGGATGGGCGACCGGCAGACCTTCCAGTTCATGCCGTCGGTGGCGGAGTCCACCCCGAACGCCTCCCGCACCGCCCGCGCGCTGCCCTTCCGGCACGAGAACGAGACCGCGAAGCCGTACCGCTACGGGGTGACCTTCGAGAACGGTCTGAAGACCGAGATGGCCCCGACCGACCACGCGGCGATCGTGCGCACCACCTATCCGGGTGACAACGCGAGCATGATCTTCGACAACGTCTCCAACGCGGGCGGGCTCACCCTCGATCCGGCGACCAGCTCCTTCACCGGCTACTCCGACGTACGGAGCGGCCTGTCGACCGGCGCGACCCGGCTCTTCGTCTACGGCGTCTTCGACGCGCCCGTGACGGCGAGCGGCAAACCGACCGGCGGCGGGGGCGCGGACGTCAGCGGCTATCTGCGCTTCGACGCCGGCGCCGACCGCACCGTCACCCTGCGCCTGGCGACCTCGCTGATCAGCGTCGACCAGGCGAAGAAGAACCTCGCCGACGAGATACCGGCGGGCACCCGCTTCGAGCGGGTCGAGGACCGGGCCCAGCGCGCCTGGGACGACATCCTGGGCCGGGTGCGGGTGGAGGGCGCGGACCACGACCAGCTCACCACGCTGTACTCCAGCCTCTACCGGCTCTACCTCTACCCCAACTCCGGTTTCGAGAACACCGGTTCGGCCGCCAGGCCGAAGCAGCAGTACGCCAGCCCCTTCTCACCGAAGGCGGGCACGGACACCCCGACGCGGACGGGCGCGAGGATCGTCGACGGTGAGGTGTACGTCAACAACGGTTTCTGGGACACGTACAGGACCACCTGGCCCGCGTACTCCTTCCTCACCCCCAAGAAGGCGGGGTCGCTGGTCGACGGCTTCGTCCAGCAGTACAAGGACGGCGGCTGGATCTCCCGCTGGTCCTCCCCCGGCTACGCGGATCTGATGACCGGCACCAGTTCGGACGTGGCCTTCGCGGACGCGTACGTCAAGGGCGTTCCCTTCGACGCGGAGGCGGCGTACGAGGCGGCTCTGAAGAACGCGACGGTGGCGCCGCCGAGCGCGGGCGTGGGCCGCAAGGGGACCGAGACCTCGCCGTTCCTCGGCTACGCCTCGACGGAGACCCACGAGGGCCTGTCCTGGTCGCTGGAGGGCTATCTCAACGACTACGGCATCGCGAAGATGGGCGAGGCGCTCCACAAGAAGACGGGGAAGGCCCGCTACAAGGAGGAGTCGGCGTACTTCCTCAACCGCGCGCAGAACTACGTCTCGCTCTTCGACAAGGACGCGGGCTTCTTCCAGGGCCGGAACCTGAAGGGCGACTGGCGGCTCCCGTCGGCGTCGTACGACCCGAGGGTGTGGGGATACGACTACACGGAGACGAACGGCTGGGGCTACGCGTTCACGGCCCCGCAGGACTCGCGGGGGCTGGCCAACCTGTACGGCGGGCGCGCGGGTCTGGCGGAGAAGCTGGACACGTACTTCACGACGCCGGAGACGGCCGAGGCCGAGTTCAAGGGGTCGTACGGCGGCGTCATCCACGAGATGACGGAGGCGCGCGACGTACGGATGGGCATGTACGGCCACTCCAACCAGGTCGCCCACCACGTCACGTACATGTACGACGCGGCGGCGCAGCCGTGGAAGACCCAGGAGAAGGTCCGCGAGGTGCTGGGCCGGCTCTACGGCGGCAGCGAGATCGGCCAGGGTTACCACGGTGACGAGGACAACGGTGAGCAGTCGGGGTGGTTCCTCTTCTCGGCGCTCGGCTTCTATCCGCTGGTGATGGGCAGCGGGGAGTACGCGGTCGGCTCGCCGCTGTTCACGAAGGCGACGATACGGATGGACAACGGCCGCACCCTGGTCGTCAAGGCGCCCAAGAACAGCGCGAAGAACATCTACGTACAGGGCCTGAAGGTCAACGGGAAGAGCTGGAACTCGACGGCGCTGCCGCACGAGGTGCTGGCGCGGGGCGGCACGGTGGAGTTCGCGATGGGTCCGGAGCCGTCGTCCTGGGGCACGGGCAAGGGCGCTTCGGCCGCCGGCGCGGGCGGCAAGGGCCGCGACGCGGCGCCGGTCTCGATCACTCAGGACGACAAGGTGCCGTCGCCGCGCACCGACGCCCTGACGGGGCCGGGCGCGCTCTTCGACAACACCTCGCGGACGGAGGCGCCGGTCGAGTCGGTGGAGCTGCCGGTGGCGTCGTCCACCGAGGCGGTCCAGTACACGCTGACGTCGGCCACGGCGGCGGGAGCGCCGAAGGGGTGGGTGCTGCAGGGCTCCGCGGACGGCACGACGTGGCGGACCGTCGACACCCGGTCGGGTGAGTCCTTCGCCTGGGACCGGCAGACCCGGGTCTTCACGGTGGCGAAGCCGGGCGCGTACCCGAAGTACCGCCTGGTGACCGACGCGCCGGCGACCCTGGCGGAGGTGGAGCTGCTGCGCTGACGCTCCGTCGTACGGGAGGGGCGGGTCACCGGAGGAGGTCCGGTGACCCGCTTCTGCCTGCGGGTCACGCCTGACGGGCCGCCGCCAGATCGCGCTCGACACGATCCCGCAGGGCCGCCGCCCGGGGGTCGTCGTAGCCGTCGAGGAGTCGCAGCGCCTCGGTCCAGTGGTTCACCGCCGCCGCCGGATCGTCGCCGAGCCGGGTGGCCGCGAGCCCGTCCAAGGCCTGCGCCTCGTCCCAGGTGTCGCCCAGCTCCCGGTGGGCCGTGGCGGCCAGCCGGTGGAAGTGCGCGGCCTCCTCGTCCCGGTCGAGCCGACTGTACGTGAGGGCCGCGCCGTGCCATGCCTGGGCTTCCCTGCTGCGGTTGCCGAGTCGGCGCTGGAGCGTGGCGGAGCGCTGGTACGACTCCAGGGCGTCCGCCAGGGCGCCGCTCGCGCGCTGGGCGTCGCCCAGCGGCAGCAGCCAGTACCCCTCCAGCCGGTGGTCGCGCAGCGCGAGGGCGATGTCGACGGCGGCCCGGGCGGAGCCGAGGGCCTGCTCCGTCTCCCCCTGCTCGCGTTCGATCTGGCTCAGGAGGCGCAGGATGTTGCCCTCGCCCCGCTGGTTCTCCAGGGATCGGTGGGCCTCCAGCGCCTGCCGGGTGACGGCGGCGGCCTCCGGCAGCCGACCGGCCCGGTAGTGGGTGCTGGCAAGGTTGGAGAGTACGGTGGCCGCCCAGTGGGCGGAGTCCTGTTCATGGAAGACGGCAATGGCCTGCTCGAAGTGGTCGGCGGCCTGCGTCAGTTGGCGGTTGCGGAGATGGACGAGACCGATCAGGTTGAGCGCATGGGCCTCGCCGAGGCGGTCCCCCAGCTCGCGCCGGATCAGCAGGGCACGGCGGTGGCTCTCGTGGCTCTCGGCGAGGCGGTTGATCCGGGTGTAGCTCATGCCCATCTCGGTGAGCAGTCCGGCTTCCGCGTCGCGGTCGCCCGCCCGGTGCGCCGCCTCAAGGCCGAGACGGCCGACAGCCAGCCGGTCCGCGGCGGGAGCCGAGGGGAAAAACGCGTTCGCCAGGACGGTGGAGAGCTGCCAGACCAGCCGGTCAGGTCCGATGGCGGCGGCGGAGCGCACCGCCTGAAGCATATTGGTGTGGTCCCGCTCCGCCCAGTCGACGGCGGCGTCGTAGTCCGGAAAGCCCAGGGGCCGTACCCCCTCCATCGGCGCGGCGAGGGCCAGATGGGGCGCCGCGGGGCTGATCCAGCTCTGCGCCGCGTCGGCGGTGTGCAGATACCAGTCCAGGACGCGGTGGAACGCGGCTTCGCGCTCCACGGGAGCCTCCTCGTGCTGAGCCTGGTCGGTGGCGTAGGCGCGCAGCAGATCGTGGAACTGGTAACGGTCGGGCGCGGTCTGTTCGAGCAGATGAGCACCGACCAGCGAGTCCAGCAGCTGCCTGGTGCGGCCGGCCGTCAGGGCGGCGAGAGCGGCGGCGGCGTCAAGGCCGAACTCGGGGCCGGGGTGCAAGCCAAGTAACCGGAACAACCGTGCGGCCTGGTCGGGCAGGGCGCGGTAGGACCAGGCGAAGACCGTGCGGACCGCTTCGGCTTCCTCGTCGTCCCCGGTGCTGAGGGCGTCCCACAGGGCGCTCTCGTCCCGCAGGTCGGCGATCAGGTCGTCCAGCCGCATGTGCGGGTGGCTCGCGGCGCGTTCGGCCGCGATACGCAAGGCCAACGGCAGCTGGGCGCAGAGCCCGGCCAGTTCGGTGAGCTTTCCGATGTCGTCCTGCGGCCGGTACCCGGCGGTGACGGTGCGCAGCAGGGCAACGGCCTCCGGCTGAGGCAGGGTGCCGAGCGTCAGCCGGCGCGCTCCGTCCCGGACAGCGAGACCGGCGAGCCGGCTCCGGCTGGTCACGACCACCAGGCAGTCCTTGCTGCCGGGCAGCAGGGGACGGACCTGGGCGACCGTGGCAGCGTTGTCAAGGACGATCAGCATCCGGCGATCAGCCAGTAACGACCGGTACAGAGCGGCGGCGGCATCGGGGTCCTGGGGCAACGCCCCGGAAGGCACGCCCATGGCGGGCAGGAACCGGTGCAGTGCCTCCTGGGCGGTCACCGGCTCCCCGGGGTCGTAACCGCGCAGATTGACGTAAAGCTGCCCGTCGGGGAAGCGGTCCTGGACCTGATGGGCCCAGTGCAGCGCGAGCGAGGTCTTGCCCGCGCCGGCGGTACCCGCGATGACGCAGACCGAGATGACCAGCGGATGGCCGTCGTCGTCGGCCAGCACTGCGTTCAGCTGGTCGAGTTCGTCCGTGCGGTTGACGAATTGTCTGACGTCGGCGGGGAGTTGTCGTGGTGTGGGGTTCATGGTGCCTCCCTCGCCCCGCGGGCCGTGGCCATGGAAGTGAATTCCTCCGGTCACGTTTCCGGCTTGTACGACATCACGGGAGTTCCCGGACAGGTCGTTCCGGGACCTGCCCGAGTAGTTCTCGCCGTTTCTGGACTCGTTGATCGCCTAATCCGCCTTCATCGTCGGAGGGGGCAGGTGGGCCACCTCGCGATCGAAGTAGTTCCTCACATCCTCACCCACCCGGTAGAGTTCCCTGATGTAACTTTCCCAGCATCCGATGATGTCGGGGTCGGTATAGCGGATCGCGCCGTTCGGGACGCCCGCATCGGTGTAGAGAACCCGGTACAGCACGTCCCCGCCGAGGATGACCAACTCGGGAAGAAGGCCACCGCTCTCCGAGGGGGCCACCAGTCCGGCATCGACCACGCGGACCCGCATTCCGCATTGCGCCTGCTGCCTCAGAGAGTTCAGTTCCCACTGCAGATACGGCGTCGGCGGCTGCTCGACCACCCGTACCCGGTGGAACAGGGAGTTACGACGCTCGTCCTCCCGGACGGCGGCGAGAAGTTTCTCGCGCCGCTCTTCCATGAGCCGCAGCGATTCCGCCCAATCCCCCCGCGAGAGCGCGTCACGGCTGGGGCTGCCCTGCTCCTCGAAGTGCTGCCGGCGCTCCAGCTTCCACGAGTCCCGGTCGTGAATCGCCGCATCCCGCTCCCGGAATTCCCGCTTGTAAACCTCTCGTACGAGCCTCTCACCCAGTTCGGGGAGGAGAATCGGTGCACGCAGGTCAAGCATCGGCGATGTCCGGTTTCGCCGCGCTGAGCATGTTCCCGGGAATGACGACCAGCCGCTCGTCCGCGGCCAGAGCCACACCCACCGGAAGTCGCCGAGCGTAATGAGAGGTGAGGTCCCTGCCGATCACGGCAATGTCACCGTTGTCGAGCTGCCAGATGTCCGGGCATTCATCCGAACCGTCGGAATTCCCGAGTTCTTTTGCCGACTTGCCCAGCCGGTGGGCGAATAAGGCGGATGGGTCGGCCTCCCAGGCACGTTCCACGCTTACCTCCGCGACGAATTGGTTGAGTGCGCAACTGCCACCCATTGTATATGCGGGCGGTTACGCAGAGCAACGTACGACTGGGTCAGGTTCTCGCCAACACGTTCCCCCCGCAACTGGAACGCGGGGACGTCGGCCGGACCGGGAGGGCGGTGGCACGCGCCGAGGGCCGTGCCCCGTACACGAACGTACGGGACACGGCCCTCGGCCATGTGATCGGCGGGCGCCGTGAGCGCTACTTGCGGATCAGGCTGCGCAGCACGTACTGCATGATGCCGCCGTTGCGGTAGTAGTCCGCCTCACCCGGGGTGTCGATGCGGACCACCGCGTCGAACTCCACACCGGTGTCCGTCGTCACCTTGACCGTGCGCGGGGTGGTGCCGTCGTTCAGCTCCGTGACGCCGGTGAAGGAGAAGGACTCCTCGCCCGTCAGGCCCAGGGACTGCGCCGAGGCGCCCTCCGGGTACTGGAGCGGGAGAACGCCCATGCCGATGAGGTTCGAGCGGTGGATGCGCTCGTACGACTCGGCGATGACGGCCTTCACGCCGAGCAGCGCGGTGCCCTTGGCGGCCCAGTCGCGGGACGAGCCGGAGCCGTACTCCTTGCCGGCGAGGACGACCAGCGGGATGCCCTGGTCGATGTAGTTGCGCGAGGCGTCGTAGATGAAGGAGACCGGGGCTCCGTCCACGGTGAAGTCGCGGGTGTAGCCGCCCTCCGTGCCCGGCGCGATCTGGTTGCGCAGGCGGATGTTGGCGAACGTGCCGCGGATCATGACCTCGTGGTTGCCGCGCCGGGACCCGTACGAGTTGAAGTCGCGGCGCTCGACGCCGTGCTCCGTCAGGTACGCGCCGGCCGGGGTGTCGGCCTTGATCGCGCCCGCCGGGGAGATGTGGTCGGTGGTGACCGAGTCGCCCAGCTTGGCCAGGACCCGCGCGCCGCTGATGTCGGAGACCGGCGTGGTCTCCATCGTCATTCCCTCGAAGTACGGGGGCTTGCGGACGTAGGTGGACTGCGGGTCCCACTCGAAGGTGTTGCCGGTGGGGATCGACAGCGCCTGCCACTGCGCGTCGCCCGCGAACACGTCCTGGTAGGACTTGCTGAACATGTCCTCACCGATGGCGTTGGCCACGACGTCGTTGACCTCGGCCTCGGTGGGCCAGATGTCCTGGAGGTAGACGGGCTTGCCGTCCTGGTCGGTGCCCAGGGCGTCCTTGGTGATGTCCACCTTCATGGAGCCCGCGATGGCGTACGCGACGACCAGCGGCGGGGACGCCAGGTAGTTCATCTTGACGTCGGGGTTGATCCGGCCCTCGAAGTTACGGTTGCCGGAGAGCACCGAGGTGACCGCCAGGTCGTGCTCGTTGACCGCCTTGGAGACCTCCTCGGGCAGCGGGCCCGAGTTGCCGATGCAGGTGGTGCAGCCGTAGCCGACGAGGTTGAAGCCGACCTTGTCGAGGTACGGGGTCAGACCCGCCTTGTCGAAGTAGTCGGTGACGACCTTCGAGCCCGGGGCGAGGGTCGTCTTGACCCACGGCTTGCGGCTCAGGCCCTTCTCGACCGCCTTCTTCGCGACCAGCGCGGCGGCGACCATCACGTACGGGTTCGACGTGTTGGTGCAGGAGGTGATCGCGGCGACGGTGACGGCGCCGTGGTCGATCTCGTACGTCGAGCCGTCCGGGGCCGTGACCAGCGTCGGGCGCGTCGGCACCCCGTTGGCGGAGGCCGGGGCGTCGGAGGCCGGGAAGGACTCCTTGCCCGCCTCCTCGTCGTCGGAGACGTAGTTGCGCACGTCCTCGGCGAACTTCGCCTTGGCCTCGGCCAGGATGATGCGGTCCTGCGGGCGCTTCGGGCCGGCGATGGAGGGGACGACCGTGGAGAGGTCCAGCTCCAGCTTCTCCGAGAAGTCGGGCTCGGCGGCCGGGTCGAGCCAGAGGCCCTGCTCCTTCGCGTACGCCTCGACGAGGGCGACCTGCTGCTCGTCACGGCCGGTCAGGCGCAGGTACTTCAGCGTCTCGTCGTCGATCGGGAAGATCGCGGCGGTGGAGCCGAACTCCGGCGACATGTTGCCGATGGTGGCGCGGTTGGCGAGGGATGTCGCGGCGACGCCCTCGCCGTAGAACTCGACGAACTTGCCGACGACGCCGTGCTTGCGCAGCATCTCGGTGATCGTGAGGACCAGGTCGGTGGCGGTGGTGCCGGCCGGCAGCTCGCCGGTCAGCTTGAAGCCGACGACACGCGGGATGAGCATCGACACGGGCTGGCCGAGCATCGCGGCCTCGGCCTCGATGCCGCCGACGCCCCAGCCCAGCACACCCAGGCCGTTGACCATGGTGGTGTGCGAGTCGGTGCCGACGAGGGTGTCGGGGTACGCCTGGCCGTTACGGACCATGACCGTACGGGCCAGGTGCTCGATGTTGACCTGGTGCACGATGCCGGTGCCCGGCGGGACGACCTTGAACTCGTCGAAGGCGGTCTGGCCCCAGCGCAGGAACTGGTAGCGCTCGCGGTTGCGGCCGTACTCCAGCTCGACGTTCTGCGCGAACGCCTCGCGCGTGCCGAACTTGTCGGCGATCACGGAGTGGTCGATGACCATCTCGGCCGGCGCCAGCGGGTTGATCTTCGCCGGGTCGCCGCCCAGCTCCTTCACGGCCTCGCGCATGGTGGCGAGGTCCACCACACAGGGCACACCGGTGAAGTCCTGCATGATCACGCGGGCCGGCGTGAACTGGATCTCCTGGCTCGGCTGCGCCTGGGAGTCCCAGGAACCGACGGAACGGATGTGGTCGGCGGTGATGTTCGCGCCGTCCTCGGTGCGGAGCAGGTTCTCCAGCAGCACCTTCAGGCTGTAAGGGAGGCGCGCGGAGCCCTCGACCTTGTCCAGCCGGAAGATCTCGTACGACTCGTCACCCACGCGCAGCGTGCTGCGGGCGTCGAAGCTGTTCGCCGACACGACAGTCTCCTTCATCAATGTGCACGTACTACGTCATGCTGCCGCCACGGCTCCTCACCGATCCGCTAAGGTAAGACTTAGTTAGGTAACCCTTACCGATTGGGCGGCCGCGGTACGCCTTGGGCGGATATCTCGATGTCGAGATAACTCTAGTACATGACCGCCGCCGGGTCATGCCCCGGTCCGGCCGACCGCTCCCATCGCCGACGGGGGGGGCCGGTGGAGAATGGATGCGTGATCGGTGACCGTTGGGGTGTATCCGACAGCGAGATCCTGCGCTCCTACCCGTGCGATGACTTCGTCACCTCACCCGCGCTGCAGGCGTGGCGGGGCGTGGGCGTCGAGGCGCCTGCCGAAGAGGTGTGGCCGTGGGTCGCACAAGTGAGGCTCGCGCCCTGCTCGTACGACTGGATCGACAACCTTGGCCGCCGCTCACCTCGCGAGCTGGTAGGCATTCCGGACCCCCAGGTCGGCGAAAAGTTCACTACCGCCGGCGGGCGCGCACTGGGCCGGATCGCCTCGGTCGAACCGGGGAATCAACTGACGGGCGCCTTCATGTCCTACGTCCTCGTGCCCCAGGATCACGATACGACGCGCCTGCCGCTCAAGGTCGTCATGCAAACCAGCCGCCGGGCGGCCCTCGGCCTGCCGGTCGGCGATCTGATCATGGCTCGACGGCAGTTGCTGAACCTGAAGCACCTCGCCGAGCGGCGCCGGCGTTGAGCCGGACATGGGCAGAGACCCCCTTGCCCGCCGGGCCAGGACCACGTACCGGAACAGTGGGCCCGGACACCGGCCGCGCGCCCGGCGCCCCCGCCACGACCCACCCGCGCACCAACCCGCCGGGCGCGCCGTGCGACGCCCCGAACGGCCGCGCCCGGGTGGCCGCCCCGCCCGGCCGGGCGCATGATGGGCCGGCGGCGGCCGGAGGGCGCGACGCACCGGGACCGCGGGGGCGCGACACCCCGACAGCCCACCCCAGCACGGCACTTATCTCACATGTGAGATAACCTGTCGCCATGGCAGACGATTACCTCGTACGCATCGGCAAGCTCATCCGTGACGCCCGGCAACACCGGGGATGGACCCAGAGCCAACTCGCCGACGCATTGGCCACGAGCCAGAGCGCCGTGAATCGCATCGAGCGCGGCAACCAGAACATCAGCCTTGAGATGATCGCGCGCATCGGCGAGGCGCTCGACAGCGAGATCGTCTCGCTCGGGTACGCCGGACCGATGCATCTGCGGGTCGTCGGCGGTCGCCGGCTCTCCGGGGCCATCGACGTCAAGACGAGCAAGAACGCGTGTGTGGCGCTGCTCTGCGGCTCACTGCTCAACAAGGGGCGTACGGTGCTGCGCCGCGTGGCGCGCATCGAGGAGGTCTTCCGGCTGCTGGAGGTGCTGAACTCCATCGGCGTCCGCACCCGCTGGATCAACGACGGTGTGGACCTGGAGATCGTGCCGCCCGCCGTGCTGGACCTGGAGGCCATCGACGCGGAGGCGGCCCGCCGCACCCGCTCCATCATCATGTTCCTCGGGCCGCTGCTGCACCGGATGGACACCTTCCGGCTGCCGTACGCGGGCGGTTGCGACCTCGGCACGCGCACCATCGAGCCGCACATGATCGCGCTGCGCCGCTTCGGCCTCGACATCGCGGCGACCGAGGGTCTCTACCACGCCCAGGTCGACCACGCCGTGTCGCCGGACCGGCCGATCGTGCTGACCGAGCGCGGGGACACCGTCACCGAGAACGCCCTGCTGGCCGCGGCCCGGCACGACGGCGCGACCGTCATCCGCAACGCCTCGTCCAACTACATGGTCCAGGACCTCTGCTTCTTCCTGGAGGCACTGGGCGTACGGATCGACGGCATCGGCACGACCACACTGACCGTCCACGGCGTGCCCTCCATCGACGTGGACGTGGACTACTCCCCTTCCGAGGACCCGGTCGAGGCGATGAGCCTGATCGCCGCCGCCGTCGTCACCGAGTCCCAGCTCACGATCCGGCGCGTCCCGATCGAGTTCCTGGAGATCGAGCTGGCGGTGCTGGAGGAGATGGGCCTCGACCACGACCGCTCGGCCGAGTACTGCGCCGACAACGCCCGTACGCGGCTGGTGGATCTGACCGTACGGCCGTCGAAGCTGGAGGCGCCGATCGACAAGATCCACCCGATGCCGTTCCCCGGCCTGAACATCGACAACGTGCCGTTCTTCGCGGCCATCGCGGCGGTCGCCCAGGGCCAGACGCTGATCCACGACTGGGTCTACGACAACCGCGCCATCTACCTCACGGACCTCAACCGTCTCGGGGGGCGTCTCCAACTCCTCGACCCCCACCGCGTCCTGGTGGAGGGCCCGACGCGCTGGCGCGCCGCCGAGATGATGTGCCCGCCCGCGCTGCGTCCGGCGGTGGTCGTGCTGCTGGCGATGATGGCGGCGGAGGGCACGTCCGTACTGCGCAACGTCTATGTCATCAACCGGGGGTACGAGGACCTGGCGGAACGGCTCAACTCGGTGGGCGCGCAGATCGAGATCTTCAGGGACATCTGAGGCGAAGGTGCCGCCGCACCCCATCTGACCAGCTGAAACGCCGGATCGGAGGGGGTGCTGCGGCACCCGTGGGACTTCTCTGGGACTTTGGGACTGTGGCGACCGCGCCGGGGCGTCGTGTCCGCTCCGGCCGCCGGACATCACGCCGCCGCTGCGGCGCTACGAGAAGACCGCGTCGATGGCGGCGCTGCCCCGGGCGCCCGCGCGGGGCAGGAAGTGCGCGTACTTTCGGAGCGTGAACCCCGGGTCCGAGTGACCGAGCCACTGGGCGAGAGACACGACGGACTCGCCGGCCTCCAGCTGCTCGGAGGCGTAGAAGTGGCGCAGGGCGTGATAGCCGTGTTCCCGGGAGGGCTCCCAGACACGCGCTCCGTCCGGAGCGTTCTCCCGCAGCGGCGCGATGACGCCGGCCTCGGCGAGAGCGGGCTTCCAGACGTAGGAGTTGAAGTAGTTCCGGTTGACCGCCTTCCGCTCGCGTCCGGCCGCCAAGAGGTGGTACGTCCTCGGCCGACGGTGCTTGGTCTCCACGGCGGTCTGCGGCGGCCTCGGGTCATCCCACGGCAGAGTGACCGGCACGGGCGCGAAGAGATCGATGTGCCGCCAGATCGCCTTGGCGACGCTCGGAGGCAACGGCACGTCACGGACCTTCCGTCCCTTGGGCAGGGCGAAGCACAGCTTCGTCCGTACCATCTTGACCTGCCGCCGCACCTCGACAACCCCCTGGTCGAAGTCGAAGTCCTCCTTGGCCAGGCCGAGCGCCTCGCCCTGCCGGAGCCCGAGCCCGGCACCGATCTCCACGAGGATCCGGTACCGCTCCGGCAGCGCCACACGCACGGCGAGTACGCGCTCGGGCGGCCACGCTTCGACCCGCCCGGGAGCGGCCGCCGGAGGACGAACGGTGCTGGCCCGACAGGGATTGCGTCCCAGTCGACGATCCTCGACGGCTGCCTGCAGGATGCTGGAGAGCGTCGCCCATACGAGGCGGATGGAGGTGGGACCGAGGTCGCTCTCCAGCCGCTTCTTCCACCCCCGCAGGACCTCCGTCCCGACACTGTTGAGGGGCAGTGCGCCGAGGTGGGGCACGATGTGCCGGCGGACTCGCTGTTCGATGCGCTCCAGAGTGGACGGATCGCCGCTCTGGGTAGGCCACCAGCGGGTGGAGATGTACTCCCGCAAGATCATGGTTCCGTCGCGCGGATCGACGAACTCTCCTCGGCTCGCGTCTGTCTGGGCCTGTGCGAGCCACGTCTTGGCATCCTGAAGGGCGTGGAAAGAGCGGTCCTTGACCCCCGGGATCCCCTTGACCCGGTAGCGGGTCGACTTGCCGTACAGGGCCGTTCGTTCGCGCTTGCCCGTGGTCGGGTTGGGTCGCTTCTTCAACCAGCGGTCTTCGATGTAACCAGGCAGGGGAACTCCTCGCAGGAGATGGGCAGCGGATGCCTGCTGCCTCGTGGCCTTGGATGTGTCAGGCGTCGGCGACGCGGCCGGTCTTGTGCCGGAGCGGTGCGGCAAGGGGGCTCAACGCGGGGTTGGAGCGGGAGTCGGCGCGCTCCTGCTCACGGATCCAGGTGTCGAGGGCCTTCCGGCGGTACATGACGCGTCCCCGGGCTCCCATACGAAAACTGGGCGGCCCCTGTCGCCTGTGACGCCAGACGTAAAGGGTGTGCGGCGACAGGCCGAGGTATTCCGCAGCGTGTTTCACCGTGAGAAAGGAGGAAGCTTGAGGAGCGGGCAGGGAAACAGGCGGAGTAGGAGACGAATCAGCAGACATGGCCAACTTCCTGTGGAGGCGCAGTCACGCTCGCGTGTGTTCCGGTGCGGCCTCTCGGAAATACCTCCTAAGACGTCGTGATTGTGCGCCCGAACCGGAAAGGCGTGACTGCCGGGGGTGCTTAATGGTCCGAAGGATCGCCGGTTTGGCCAACCGGCGATCGTCGGCTATATTCCGCCGCTTCCGCCTTAGAGGGGTGCGTCGGCATGACCAAGGAGTGCCTGCGGGGCCACTCCGAGGGCGGCGGCGATGGCCGTGAGGTCGTCGACGTCGCAGCGTCTGACCTGGCGTTCGATACGCGAAAGCTGGGTGAAGGTGAGAGGCCGACCAAGGTCGGTGACGCGGTCGGCGAGCCGGCGCTGCGAGTAGCCGCGGGTGGCGCGCAGGCGCGCTATGGCCTGTGCGGCGGCTTGTCCGGCGGGGCCGATTTCGAGAGGACGTGGCGGCATTGGTGTGTTGTAGCTTGCTTTCCCGAGCGGGGGAAGCGGTTCGGTGTCTGCCGTGAGCGATGCACGGGAGGGGTCGGAATCCGACCCCTGTTTCCGGCCACTGTTTCGAGGTTATGGTTTTCCGGCCCCGGGCGCGAGTAGTACAGAGTTTTAGAACCAACTCTGGACTTATGCGCCGTGGGTGTGGCTGTGTTGTCCACACGCCCCGGCACGATGCCGGGAAGCATTCCACATCGCGACGAAGGTGGTCGATCGACATCGCCCGTATCCGCACCATCAAGCCCGAAGCGTTCTCCTCCGAGTCGCTGGCGATGGTGTCCCTCTCCGCCGAGCGGACCTTCTTCGGGCTGCTCACGCAGGCCGATGACCACGGCCGGTTCCGCGACCAAGCCGCGGTCATCGCCGGCCTGCTGTGGTCGCTGCGTTCCGACCACGGCCCCCTCGGCGTCGAGGAAGACCTCACCCAGCTCCACGACGCCGGCCTGATCTGCCGCTACCAGGGCGGCGACGGCAAGCGGTACCTGCACATCGTCACCTTCGCCCGCCACCAGAAGATCAACCGGCCCAGCGGCGTACGCCATCCCGACTGCCCGCACCACGATCTCGCCCGTAGGCCCGCACCGAGGACGGACGGAGGTCTCACGGAGCACTCCATGAGCACTCAGGGCGGCACGGCAGGCCCGCCCGCCGAGGAAGCCGCAGGTCAGACGGGATGTGGTGAGTCCTCATCGTCGACTCACGGAGGGCTCACGGAGGGAACCGTGAGCCCTCACGGTCCGGATCTAGGACCTAGGATCATGGATCTAGGATCTGGATCGGGGAGCGGGAGCGTCCCCGCTCCCACTCCCGCGCCCGCCTCGGCCGAGGTCCTCATCAGCGAGTACGTCGATGTGTGCGCCAAGAAGCCGCCCTCCGCCTTCCTGACCCGCCTCGAGCGTCAGGTCCGCGCCCTGCTCGCCGACGGTATGGATACCGACGATGTCCGCGCCGCGCTGACCCGACAGCGGATCAAGGGGCTGGACGTCAGCCTGCTGCCCAGCCTGGTCAACGACGTCATGAACGCAGGCCCCTCGCACAGCACCCCACGCCAGGCGTGGACCAACCCCGCCGACACCGCCTCGGCCTACGGAGGACAGCTCTGAACACCGCCACTGGCAGCCGCAGACGCCCACCGCAGGCCATCGGTGCCGTCGCAGCCCGCCTTGAAACGCTCCTCACCGCCCGCGGCATCGACCCGGCAGCCACGGTGGTGGCCCCGCCCGACGAACCGGTCACCGCCCTGGAGCTGGCCGACACCCGCATGCCCGCCCGCTACCGCGGGGCGCTCGCCGACCACCCTCAGATCACCGCCTGGGCCGACCGGATCGCCCGAGCAGGGCGCCCCGGCCCGGCCGGCGCACCCGGCATCGCCGAGGGCGGCTCCCTGCTGATCGTCGGGCCCACCGGCACCGGCAAGACCCACCAGGCATACGGCGCCATCCGCGCCCTCCTCTCCCGGGGCGTCCGGCTGCGCTGGGAAGCCATCACCAGCGCCGACCTCCACGCCCGCCTGCGCCCCCGCGCTGGCCATGACACCGAGCGCGAGATGCAGGCACTGGCCCGCTCCCCGCTGCTGCTCCTGGACGACCTCGGCGCGGCCAAGTCCAGCGAGTGGACCGAGGACCTGACCTACCGGCTCATCAACCACCGCTACGAACACCTGCTCCCCACCCTCATCACCACCAACCTTCCCACCGACGACCTCCGCGCCACTCTCGGTGACCGCGTCGCCTCCCGCCTCGCCGAAATGACCGAACGCGTCATCCTCACCGGCCCCGACCGCCGACGCCGCACCCCCGGGTGAACCACCCGTTCCGCGCGGAACGCTCCGCTTCCCAGCAAGCCGCGACAAGCTCCGAGCCCCCTCGGGGACCGAACACGGCAGAGCGGGGACCGGTCCCCAGCCACAGTGGGGACCGGTCCCGGGAACGACCGCCGTAAGCATCGGGGACCGTCCCAGGACCGAACACGACCACCACGCAGGGACCGGAAGCAGCCAGCGGGGACCAGTCCGCCAACGGACCGATCGGACAGCGGGGACCAGACGCCGAACAACAGCAAGCCAACGGCCCAGAAGCACCCTGGTCCCCGGAACACGACCCAACACCAGTCGCTTAAGGGGACCGAAACTACCTCCCCGTCCTCCCCAACCGGGGGACGGGGACCGGGGACGGGGACCGGGGACGGGGACCGGGGACGGGGACCGGGGACGGGGACCGGGGACGGGGACCGGGGACGGGGACCGGGGACGGGGACCGGGG